>NZ_JAPFCE010000103.1:0-14056 GCF_026240895.1 Pseudomonas sp. DCB_AW | reverse complement strand
TTTGCACTGGCCTCTTCGCAGCACAAGGCTGCTCCTACAGCTGCGAAGAGGCCGGTGAAAGTACCGGCGATGTGTGCCGTTTGCACTGGCCTCTTCGCAGCACAAGGCTGCTCCTACAGCTGCGAAGAGGCCGGTGAAAGTACCGGCGATGTGTGCCGTTTGCACTGGCCTCTTCGCAGCACAAGGCTGCTCCTACAGCTGCGAAGAGGCCGGTGAAAGTACCGGCGATGTGTGCCGTTTGCACTGGCCTCTTCGCAGCACAAGGCTGCTCCTACAGCTGCGAAGTGGCCGGTGAAAGTACCGGCGATGTGTGCCGTTTGCACTGGCCTCTTCGCAGCACAAGGCTGCTCCTACAGGAAGGGAATTGGGCGTTAAGGGGTTTCGAGGTTATGGAACACCACTTCCAGCATCCGGTTCAGGCGCTGCACCTGCGCTTCGGTCAGCCCCTTGAAACTGCGCTGGAACAGTTCGCGCGTCACGTCCTGCATGCGCTCGATGTTCTGCAGGCCGACTTCGGTGATCCGCACCTGGGTCACGCGCCCATCCTCCGGGCTTGGCGCGGTATCGACCAGGCCGTCGTCCTTCATGCGGTAGACGATCTTGGTGATGGTCGACAGCTTGGCGATGGCGTGGGTGGAGATCTCGGAAATGCTCGATTCACCGTTCTCGTTGAGGATCCACAGCACGCGCCAGCGCGGCACGTCGAGGTCGATCTTCTTGAGCAGACGTTCCATGTTCTGGGTGTAGCGGCCATGCACGCGCGCCAGCCAGTAGAAGGGGAAATCTTCCTTGCGAAATTCATCGCTGGCCGGGTCGTGGTGGCTGTGGCCTGTGTTTTTCGAGTTGCTCATCGATTCACTACTTGTGCGGAAATAGTCGCGACATCATAGACGTTTCCGCGCATTTGGCTACCGTAAAGCGGGCGCATAATACTGGAATGTTCAGTTGACATTTCAAGTAATCGGCACGCATTTTATCGGCTGGGCCCAGGCCCGGCATCCATTCTTGAAGAGGGCTGCACAACAATGACAATCATAGTAGAAACCCTTGATCTGGGCGGCACCGGCCCCCGGGTCGTGGTCAAGGACACCATCGATGTCGCCGGTACCGCGACCCGCGCCAGCAGCCAGGCGTTAGAGGATGCGCCGCTGGCCGAGCGGCATGCCGACGTGGTCAGCCAGTTGCTGGCGGCCGGTGCCCGGCTGACCGGCAAGGTTAGCCTGCACGAACTGGCGTTCGGCACGACCGGCATCAACCGCTATACCGGCACGGCCGCCAACCCGCGCTTTCCGGGGCGCATACCCGGTGGCTCGTCCAGCGGCTCGGCTGCTGCGGTGGCCGCTGGCCTGGCGGATTTCAGCCTGGGCACCGACACCGGTGGCTCGGTGCGTGTCCCGGCCTGTTGCTGTGGCGTGTTCGGCCTCAAGCCGACGTTTGGCCGGGTAAGCCGTAAAGGCGTGATGCCGGCCCGCACCAGCCTCGACTGCGTTGGCCCGTTCGCCGCGAGCCTGCCGATGCTGGTACGCGCCATGAGCATGATCGACCCCAGTTTCGTCCCCGCCCAGGTACCGGCCAGGGCGCGCATCGGCGTATTGCGGGTGACCGCCGAGGCCGCCATCCACAAAGTGGTGCACGGGGCCCTGAGCGCCAGTGGCTTGCCGTTGGGCAATGTCGAACTCAAACACTTTGGCGCCGCCTATGACGCCGGCATGGTCGTGATCAACCGCGAGACGTTCGAAGGCTGTGGCCACCTTCTGCAAACCGGCAAGGTCGGCAGCGATATCGCCGGGCGCCTGGCGGCAGCGGGGCAGACCACTGACACGGCGCTGGCCGAGGCAGAGGAGGTGCGTCGACGCTTTACTGAAGAAGTCGACCAGGCCCTGGCCAACTTCGATGTCCTGGCCCTGCCGACCATGCCGGACTTCCCACTGCGCCTGGAGGACGCCGCCGATACCCGCGCGGTGCTGGGCATGACCTCGCTGGTGCGGCCGTTCAACCTGTCGGGGCACCCGGCATTGAGCATTCCGCTGGGCAGCGAGGCCGGTTTGCCGGTTGGCCTGCAACTGGTGGCGGCCAAAGGCGCCGACGAGAAATTGCTGGCAGTGGCCGAGCGCTTGCTGCTGAACCTGTACGCCGGCAACGATCATTGAGGCCACGATTGCGATGACCGATATCCTCGAACTCCAGGCCCGCCTGCGCAGCTTTGAACACCAGCAGGCCATCCGCGTCTGCATCAACCGCTACATGGCATTGTGCGACCAACTGGACGCGCAATCCCCGCTCGATGAACTGGCGCAGCTGTTTTGCCGTGACGCGGTGTGGGAGGGCAAGGGCGCCAAGTACGCCGAGAGCTTTGGCGGCTACCGCGGGCGCGAAGCGATCCGGGCGATGTTCGCCACCTACATGAAGACCCCGGCGCATTTCGCCTTGAATGTGCACTTTCTGACCAGTGAGGTTATCGAGGTGGTCGGTGAGGAAGGAGTGGGGCGCTGGGTGATGTTGCAGACCAGTACCTTTGCCGACGGCGCCTCGCACCTCAATGCTGCCCGGCTGACCGTGCGCTTTGCGCTGGAAGAGGGCCAGTGGCGCATGGCGCATTTCCAGACCGAGAACCTGTTCAGCCGGCCAGTGACGGCGTGGAACAGCGACGCGCCGTTGCCGGTGCCAGAGCGGTAGTCACGGATGCTGGGGCTGCAAAGCAGCCCCAGATCTTCAGCTCAGAAGGTACTGACGAACACCACCTGGCCATACAGGTTGTCGTGGTTGTTGCCCAACTGCGTCCCCCCTTGCTCCACGCTACGATCCGGCTGATACAACCCCACCAGCGGCACGATCATCAGGTGATCATTGAGGGTCCACTCGGCATAGATATCCAGTTCGCGTCCGTCCACATTGCCCAGGCTGCGATCGATGGTGTCGAAATGGAACCCCATCACGCCAAGGTTCAACGTCGGCGTCGGGCTGACCGTCAGGCCGACCTTCTGCACCCGCGCATTGCTGTTGAACGGCCCGGCATAGTTACCGGCCACCTCACCCTGGAACCAGGTACCCAACCCGCGCCCGAGCCCATAGAACAGCGTGTCGTACTGCTCGGAAAAGCGGCTGTAGCGGTAGCTCAGGTTCGGTTGCCAGGGCAGGTCGGCGAAGGTCCAGCCGGCTTCCAGGTACCAGGCGTCTTCGGTGGCGGTATGGGGCTTGTCCTGTTTGGCGTATTCCCCGGACAGAAACAGGTTTTCTACCCCGGCATTGCCCTGGCCACGCAGGCTGTAAGTCTTCATGCCATCGCGTTCCAGTTGCAGTGGGGAGGCGTACTGCTCGTCGACATGGGTAGTGCCGATATAGGTCAGGCCGACGGTGCCGGCGTCCGCCACGTGCTCAAGGGTGGCCACGTGCAGTTCGGTGTTGGCCTGGGCGCGGTTGTCTGACTGCAGCCACATCAGGTCGCCGCGCCAACCACTGCTGCCGCCCAGGCGCAGCACGGCGGTCTTGTCGAAGCTCTTGCGGGCGGCGAGGTAGTACGCACCGCCCCGGTTGAACTGACCATCGGCAAGGCCATGGCCGACGTTCAGCGAGTCACCCTGAAGCAGAAACCCATCGCCCACGGCGACCATCTGCTTGCCGAATGACAGGTCGATACCGTCCTCGCCCAGGATCGGCACCAGGTTGCCGGACTTCCAGCCCACGTAGGCATCCTCGATCTTGCTGGTGCGTTCGCTGCCATCGCTGAAGCCGGCAGCATCACCGTCGCCCCAGGTCGCTGAGCTGAGCATGGCGAAGGCGCCATACAGCGAACCGACGCTGCCCAGGGCCTGGTCGGCGCTCAAGCCATACTTGATATAGCCTTCCCGCCACGAGGTGGAGCCGGGTTGGTCGCGGGCGATGGCGTAGCTGCGTTCGCTGTGGAATGCACCGAACACGGCTTCCACATTGGCGTTCAGATGGCGTTCGGCATCGCTGTACAGCTCGTGCGCGGACGCACTCAGCGAAGCCCCGGCCAGGAGTGCGGCCAAGGTTAGGCGGAACGGGCGGTGGTGCATGGTCTGGCTTCCTTTGTCATGGTTTTGGCAGAAGTTCCGAAGACGTGCCAATGATCATGAAGCAAGCCCAGCCCTGGGCTTTTGCCCTGGCTGCCAGTTGACTTTGGCGGTGTGCCAAGCTGATGGGGCGGGCGTTAAAAACGCAGAAGGCCCCATTGCGGGGCCTTCGTGGGCAAACGTGGTTACTTGAGGCCGGCGAGGAAACACGTCACCGACTGGCGTTCGCCCGCGTCCGGCAACCCTGCATAAGGCATGTAGGTGCCGGGTACTGCCGCCTGTGGCTGGGCAATGAAGGCACCGATGCTTTGTGCCGTCCAGGCCGCCTGGCGGGTTTTCATGGCCTGAGAGTAATTGGCCCCTGGCACGGTACCGGGGGTACGGCCCACCACGTCGTGGAGGTTGGGGCCCATCATCACTGGGCCATCCTTTTGCGCCGAATGGCACGCGGCGCAGTCACGCGCGAACACCTGTTCGCCCTGTTGACGCTGCGGGGCTGCGCAGTCTTCGGCCAGGGCCAGCGGGCTGGCCAGCGCGGCGAGCAGGAAGGGCATTACGAACTTGCTGGATACGACGGTCGACATCACGCACGGTTCCTGGGTAGGGCAGCGCGGGGCTGCTTCTTGTTGGTGTTCTGCTTGATTGTGTGCGAGTACAGGCGGGCGGGTTTTGTTGTGCCTGCCAGGGTGTTTGCTGGGCTTGTCAGTTGGCGTGACGCTTGCGGTACTCGCCTGGGGTCATGCCAAACCGGCCTTTGAATGCGGTGCTGAAGTAACTCGAATCGGAAAACCCCCAGGCATACCCCAGCGACGACACCTTCTGATCCATCGACGGGTTGCGCAGGCTTTCGGCGCAGAAGTCGAGGCGGCGGTTGCGGATGTACTGGGCGATGACCAGGTCGTGTTTGGCGAAGATGCGGTACAGGCTGCGCATGGAGATGCCGACTTCGCGGGCAATGAACTCAGGTGTCAGGCTTTCGCAGGTGATGCGCTGGTCAATCAGTGCCAGGGCCTTGCGGAACATGCGCTCGTGGCTGCCGGGCACCGAGTCCTGGGTGATGGCGGGGCGCAGCAAGGCGATCAGCGCCTCCAGTACGGCCTGGCTTTCGTTGTTGGCCATGTGCTGGGTGCGGCCGGCTTCGAGCATCATCTGGCGGGCCATGCTGGCCAATGGGGTTTGCGCTTCGATGCGTTTGGCGCAGGCCACGCTAACGCCGCGGGTGCCGCTTTCGACCTGAGTGCGCGGCAAAATCAGCGACAACTGGCGCGAGCGCTGGTGGAAGTGCATGTCCAGCGGGGCACTGGCGTCGATCAGGGTCAGGTCGCCGGGCCGCAGCTCTATGCGTGCATCCTGGTGCTCGATATGCGAGGTGCCGGCCATCTGCAGGACGGCATAGTAGTTGTCGGCACCGCTGGCGCGTATTTCCCGCGGGCCGCGGAACAGGTTGACGTGGGTCATGTCGACGATGCTCATGGAAATCTGGCCTACCTGGCACTTTTCGAGCTGGCCGACGAAGCCTGCGTCAAGCTTGCGGGCGTTGAAGTGGCCGCAGGCATCGTTGACCTGGCTGAGCCAGGCCTGGAAGTGATCGTCGGTAACACGGGTTGCTGGTGTCATGGGGGCCTCGCGCGGTAAGACGTGGAACGGTTCGCTTGGGCGAACTCTTGGAGGGGTGCCTTAAAGCATTACAATTCACTTGAATTTTCAAGCAAAAAACGGGCCTGAGAGGTGGGGGTAAAGCAGAGGGTATTGGCTAGTGCATTGTTTTAATTGAGATTAATTTTATTTTTGATGAGTGTGTTGGCAGTGGTAGTGGTGTGATTAGTGCGTTGGAATGCGCTGGGATGTAGCCAATTGATACAGGTTTGTTTCCAGATGTTGCACTTTGGCAGGTTGGGGGAGGGCGACGAGGTGCCTGCCTCAGGTTGTGAGGTGGGGCGTAGATCGAGCGCCGCCCGCGCGGCGCATCGCGAGCAACGCTCGCTCCTACGTTTGTTTCGGGCCAGTGAGTTCTGTGCCATTTGCGCGCGACCGCCTTGTTGGTCCAACGCAATATCGCGCCATGCACCAAAACGGTCGCGCGCGTTTGCCCCAGGAATAATTGGCCCGAAACAAACGTAGGAGCGAGCGTTGCTCGCGATGCGCCGCGCGGGCGGCGCTCGATCTCACAGGCGCCGAAAATCCAGCGACGAACACCCCCAACCGCAACCGCAACCGCAACCGCAACCGCAACCGCAACCGCAACCGCAACCCCAACCCGACAACCAAAAAAAAGCCCGCTGACAGGGCGGGCTGAAGGCACAACGCTTGCGTGATTCAGTGGCCAAGCCCATCGCTGATGGCAATGCCCTTGGCCTGCATCGCTTCGATCAACCCGGCGCGCACATGCGGCAGGTTGAGCATGCTGTTCTGACGTACTCGATGTACTTCCTCGCCGCTGTACGGCGGCCATTGCTCGGGTGAGCTGTTGCCGGCCATCCCATCCCGCGCCAGCAGCCAATTAAGCAAATCGGCAATCTGCTGATCATTAAGCGCCGACTGGGAAATCCCCGGCACCCGCACCAGAAACTCGCGCCCGCCCGGCACCCGCAGGAAGTTGCCGACAAACCCCTGCATGCGCGGCGTGTCGTTGGCCGCCGAGCCTTCGCCGTTGTCGCGGTGGCAGCCGGCGCATTGCAACAGATAATTCACCGGCACCGAGTAACCGGCCTGGGCAATCGGCACCGGTGGCACCTCGTTGCCCGGCGCCGGGCGCTGGTTGGGGTTGGGCAGGGTCCTGGCCTGGGCGACAGGCGCCAGCAGGCACAGGATCAACACCGCGGTCAGGGCCTTCACGGCGCTAGACCGCCACACCGCGGATGATGGTAACGGTGCAGTTGTAGATCTTCGACTCAGCCCCGAGGCACCAGTTGATGTCGTTGTTGTTGAACGGGCGATACAAGGGTTGTTCATCGTCGTTGCGCGAGCAGGCGCACTGGCCGCACGCGTGCTTACCGCAGCAGTCGTTGTACGAGATGATGTAGTTCTTGCCATCTGCCGGGTTGCGGCAGGTGCCGATCCAGGTCACCAGCGAGGCATCGGTGCCGGGCGGGCAGGAGGTAATCGAACCGCCGCAGCACGAGCACAGGAAACCGTCGATCGAGCAGTTGCGCCAGTAGTCACAGCTGGTCGGGTCGCCTGGGTCGCCCATTTTCGGCTGCTCGGCGGCCAGCGCCTTGGCGGTGCGGTCGATCGGCAGCAGCACCGGCAGGGCAGCGCCGGCGACGATCAGCGAGCCCAGGCGCGCCAGCACCTTGCGCCGTGAGGTGGTGTCGGCGACATGACGGCTGGAGCGTTCAAACAGTTTGTCGAGAAAACTCATGGTGTGCTCCGCGATCAGTGTTGCGCGCTGTGTGGGTGGGCATGGTCATGCTCATGGTCGTGAGCATGGCCCTGCGCGTGGTTGCTGTGCAGGTACTGCTGCAGGCTCGCGCTGCCCAGGTGCACGGTCTCGAACAGGCTGTCCAGGTGCTCGCGGGAGTTGACCAGGCCCTTGGCGCGCAGGGTGCCGGCCTGGTCGATCAACACGGCGTACGGCAGCTTGCCAATCTGGTAGGTCATGCCGATCTCGGGGCCGACCACGTAGGTGGCTTGCTGCAAGTCGTTGGCGTCGATCAGGGCCTGCTGTTCGGCAAAATCACCGTCGCTGACATAGATCACGTCCAGCTCGCCGCTGTTGTCCTTGGCGATCGACTTGATCGCCGGCAGCAGCGATTTGCACACCGGGCAGCCGGGCGCGAGGAAGAACAGCAGTTGCGAGCGTTCGCTGCGGTAGCCGATGTTTACCGGGCGGCCATGGCGGTCGGCGGCGGTGACCTGTGGGGCGGGGTCGTTGACCGTCACGCCTTTGTCTACCATCAGCGCACCGGCAGGCGCGATGCGGCCATGCAGCACGCCGATCTGGCGCACCAGGGCCATGACCGTGAACGCCACCGCGATCAGCAGCAGCCAGAGCAGAATGTTCGATGCGATAAGCAGTTGCATGGGTTATCTCCCAGTCAATTTGGCAAGACGCGGCTGGTTGGCCAGCAGGCCATCCACCGCCACATGAATCAGCAGCGCCACGGCACTGGCCGCAATCACTACGAAAATATCCAGGGCACCGAGTGCACGCTCGGCCATGGGCAGCGCCGCCAGGCCGGCCAACAGGGCGATCACCAGGTTGCGCAGCAACAGCACTGGGCGCAGTGGCTGGGCAGCGCCGGGGCCTGAACAGCCGCAATCGATGTCGCGGCGGCCACGCCACAGGTTGATGCCGATGGCGCTGGCATACAGCGCCATCAACAGCACCACCGCCAACGCCGCGCTGGCTCGCCCACCGGGTAGCAGCAAGGCCAGCGCCAGGGCCAGTTCGGCCAGTGCAAGGCTTGCCGTGGCTACCGGTGCCAGGGGTGCTGGCAGCAGTTGGTAGGCGCGCACGATGGCGCTGAACGCGCGCAGGTCACGTAGCTTGTGGCTGGCGGCACTGGCCAGCAGCGTCGCCAAAGCGGTACTGCTGGCAATCACGAGAACAGGGTCGAGCATGGTCGGGTCTCCTGTTTACCAAGGGGCCAAGGTGAGCACGGGCGTGTCGGCGATCTGGTCCATGGCACCGCTGTGCTTGCCGGTGGCCAGGTCGAAGAACTGCACGCCGCCTTCCAGGTCGGTGGCCACCAGGATGGGCGCCTTGTCATGGCTGGCCTGCAGGCTCCAGACTGGCTTGGGCGAGTCGAGCGTGCCGAGTTTCTTGCCCGTCTTCAGGTCGAACGCCCAGATGGTGGTGCTCGGGTCTTCCCATTTGCCATCGGTGTGCTGGTCATGCATCAGCGCATACAGCCGGTTCAGGCCTGGCGCCAAGGCCAGGGCTTGCCAGCCACCCGGCGCCCAGCCTTGCTTGCGTTCCTCGTCGCTGACCAGCGACCAGGTGGGCTGCGGCTTGGCCTTGCCCCCTTCGAAACTCACCGGGTACACCTCGCCATGGGTGGTGGTGAAATAGTAGGTGTCGCCGTTGGCGATGGCGCGCTCGTTGAGGCGGACCTTGTTTGGGTCGAAGAACGGCGTCTGGGTGCGTGAGACTTCCTTGCCGTCATCATCCAGTGTCACCACCAGCAGTTGGCCGTCACCGCACAGTGACGCGAAGCTGCGTTTGCCGACTGGGTAGTTGAGTACGCAGCCGCTGATGGCGACTTCGCTGGCGACCGTGTGCGTCTGAGTATTGACCACGGTCACCGATGTCGACGGCGTCAGGTTGAAGACATACGCCAGCTTGCTGTCGGCGCTGACACCCATCGCGTACTTCTCGGTAAGCGTGGAGGCGCGCTTGGCGGGCAGTACCACTTCCCATTGCGGGCGCAGGGTCTGGGTGTCCCAGGCCACCAGCACATCGGTGCGTTCGCCGTAGGTGCCACGCGAGTAGAACAGGTTGGCCGAGTACAGGGTGCGGTTGTCCGGGCTCAACGCTGTTGGGGCGACGAAGGCGTTGGTGGTCATGCCGAGCATGCGCTTGGCCTTGGGATCGACCACCACCACCTTGCCGGCTATGGGGTTCTTGAAGTCCACATCGAGGATGTAGACACGGTGGGGGTCCGGCGGGAACGGCAGGTTGTTCTGGCCGATCTCTTCGGCGGGCAGGTCGGCCCGCACCGCGCTTGTGCTCGCAGCCAGGGCCAAGGCCAGGGCTGCCGAGATGCTAAGCCTGTCTACGCGACGCATTGGCTATCTCCGATGTTGTTATGGGTTATGCAGATATCGCAGTGATCGCAGTGTGCCGCCTGGACCGGCGTGGTGATTTGGCCAGCGTGACATTCTCTTGAGGCTCCCTGACAAAACGCCAGTCGGGGCTGGCAGGCAAGTAGGCAGGGGCCTGAAGATCGGCCCGCACACACTTTTGCGCTGCCTTCCAGGAGTCATGTCATGAGCGATATCCAGCTGTTACCTGCCGTGGTCGAGTTCCTCGCCAGGCCCCATGGCCATTTCATCGATGGCCAATACCAGGCGGGTGAGGCGGGGCCGTCAGTCGATATCCACGACCCCTCCAGCGGTACAGTCATCAGCCGGGTTGCCGAGGCCAGCGAGGCGGAAGTAGCACGTGCGGTGCACAGTGCCCGGCAGGCCTTCAAGGGCAGTTGGGCTGAGGTTTCGCCCTATCAGAAAGGCGTAGTGCTCAACCGCTTGGCTGACCTGATCGAGGCCAATGCCGAAGAGCTGGCACAGCTCGAGACCCTGTGTTCCGGCAAGTCGATCAACCTCTCGCGGGGGTTGGAGATCGCTCAAAGTGTAGTCTTCCTGCGTTATTTCGCGGGTTGGGCGACCAAGATCACTGGGCAGACCATGACCCCGTCGCTGCCTTCATTCGGTGGCGAGTGCTACACCGCCTTTACCCTGCGCGAGCCGGTGGGCGTGGTCGCGGGGATTGTGCCGTGGAATTTCTCGGTGATGATCGGTATCTGGAAGATCGCCTCTGCCTTGGTAACCGGTTGCACCATCGTGATCAAACCCAGCGAATTCACGCCGCTGACGCTGCTGCGCATCGCCGAACTGGCGGTCGAGGCAGGGGTGCCGGCGGGGGCGTTCAACGTGGTCAATGGGCGCGGGCAGGCGGGCCAGCTGTTGATTGAGCACCCGCTCGTGGCCAAGGTCGCGTTCACAGGCTCGGTGCCGACCGGTATCGCCGTCGGCAAGGCCGCGATGGCGGCGAACCTGACCCGCGCCACGCTGGAGCTGGGGGGCAAGAACCCGGCAGCCTTGCTGGCCGATGTGGACGTGGACGGCGCCGTGGCAGGCATCCTGCAGACGGCCTTCGTGCACCAGGGGCAAGTGTGCGCATCGCCGGAGCGGGTGTATGTGCACCGCAGCAAGGTTCAGGAATTTACCCGCAAGCTGGGTGAAGCGCTGGGGCAGTTGAAGATTGGTTCGGCGCTGGACCCCGACGCCCAGTTCGGCCCTTTGGCCAATGCTGCGCACCTGCAGAAGATTCTCGGCTTCTTCGAGCGTGCCCGGGCCAGCAACACGGTGGTTTGTGGGGCAAAGGCGCTCGACCGGCCGGGCTACTTCGTCGAGCCTACGGTGGTGCTGGCCAATGACGCCAGTGACCCGTTGCTGCACGAGGAAACGTTCGGCCCGATCGTCTGTGTGCTGCCGTTCGACGATGAAGAGCAGCTGCTGGCGTTGATGAACGATAGCCCCTATGGCCTGACCGCCAGCCTGTGGACCAACGACCTGTCCAAGGCGCTGCGGCTGATCCCGCAGATCGAAGCGGGCACGGTGTGGGTCAACATGCACACCTTCCTCGACCCGGCGGTGCCGTTTGGTGGGTCGAAGGCATCGGGGGTAGGGCGTGAGTTTGGCAGTGCGTTCATCGAGGATTACACCGAGCTCAAATCGGTGATGATCAGGTACTGAGCAAAGCTAGCAATCGTTTAATCGTGTAGGAGCAGCCTTGTGCTGCGAAGAGGCCGGTGACACCAGCAAATGCTCACCGTGTTATCACCGGCCTCTTCGCAGCACAAGGCTGCTCCTACAACGCGGTGGCTCTAGAATGGTCGTTTTACCCGAGCCCGCAACGCCATGTTGCCCATCGAACTGCTGCCGACCACCGCTGATCAGGCCTCTCTGATCCGCAACTGGCTGCTGCGTTGCTATGCGCAAGACTCGCCCGCCTTCATTCGGCAAAGGACAGTGCAGCAAAATTTTGTGAACCACTTCACAAAATCCGAGTGACCGGCATAATGCCATCACCTCTGTACAAGACCCGGTCGCGCAGCGCCGGGGTCCTTTTCGTGCCCGTCGAAGGTTCAGGTTATTTTCATGTCGCTAGTCGCAAGCCCCGACATCATGTATCGGCTGTTGATCCAGAGTGTGGTGGACTATGCCATCTACCTGCTCACCCCCGAAGGCATTGTTGCCAACTGGAACCCCGGCGCCCAGCGGGCCAAGGGGTACCTTGCCGACGAGATCGTCGGCCAGCATTACTCGTTGTTCTACAGCGAGGCCGAACGGGCTGCCGGGCTGCCCGCGCACAACCTTGAACAGGCGCGTTGCACGGGGCGCTTCGAAGAGGTGGGTGTGCGGCTGCGCAAGGATGGCTCGGCCTTCCATGCGCATGTGGTGATCGACGCGGTGCATGACGATGACGGCCGCCTGGTGGGGTTCGCCAAGGTCACCCGCGACATCTCCGAACGCCACCAGCAGGAGCTGGAGCTGCTCAAAGCCAAGGAACTGGCCGAACAGTACAGCCAAGAGATGGCCAAGCTGTCGCAGTTTCTCGACTCGGTCATAGCCAACATCCCGGCCAGTGTCATGGTCCAGGACCTGGAGAGCCAGCGCATCCTGCTGGCCAACCAGCAGGCCGAACGCCTGTTTGGTGTGCCGGGTTCGAGCATGATCGGGCAACTGCCTGCCCAAAGCCTGGCGCCGGCTGCAGCCGATTACCTGGAGCAACAGCTCGCTCGCGGGGCACGCAGCACCAAGGGCTATGCCGCCGAAACCCGGGTCGACACCCAGTGCGGGCCACGCACCCTGCGCAGCCGTACGCTGCTCAGCCAGCACCGCGAGGGCCAGGCCGACTATGTGCTGTTCGTGGCCGAAGATGCCACTGAAGAGTTGGCGGCCCACGCGCAGATCCACCATATGGCGCACCACGATGCCCTCACCGGGCTGCCCAACCGCACGCTGTTCCATGAGCGTTTGCGCCAAGCCTTGGTGCGTGGTGATGAGAACGCCAAGCTGACCGCTGCCCTGTGCCTGGACCTGGACAATTTCAAGAACATCAACGATTCGTTAGGTCACGCGTTCGGCGACAAGCTGCTGCGTGAGCTAGGCAAGCGCTTGCGCCGCGAACTGCGCGAGCACGACACGTTGGCCCGCCTGGGCGGTGACGAGTTTGCCATCGTGCTCACGGGGCTGGATGGCCGTGATGCCGCGTGCAATACCGCGCAGCGCCTGATCAATGCCATTTGCCCGCCGTTTCAGATCGAGGGGCATCAGTTCACGGTGGGTGTGAGTATCGGCGTGGCGATCGCCCCGGACGACAATGACCAGGCCGAACAACTGCTGGGCTATGCCGACATGGCGTTGTACGAAGCCAAGCGCAATGGCCGCAACCGGTACGAGTGCTTCAATGTCGAGCTGGATGTCGCCGCCCGCCAACGCCGCCTGGTCGAAACCGACCTGCGTACGGCGCTGCACCTTGGTCAACTGCAGTTGCACTACCAGCCGGTGGTCGACCAGCAGACCAGCAGTGTGACGGGGTATGAGGCGTTGTTGCGCTGGGAGCACCCGACCCGCGGCATGGTCATGCCCATGGACTTCATCCCCATCGCCGAAGAGACCGGGCTGATTCACGAGCTCGGCATCCGCGCGCTGAACCTGGCGTGCCAGGAGGCGGCCAGCTGGGACAGCGAACAGACAGTGTCGGTCAACCTGTCCCCGGTGCAGTTCAAGAATGCCAACCTGGTCCACACCGTGGCTTTGGCCCTGGCAGATTCGGGCTTGCCGGCGCGGCGCCTGGAGCTGGAGATCACCGAGTCGGTGTTGTTGGGCAACAGTGAGGAGAACGTGCGCACCTTGCGGGCGCTGAAAGACCTGGGTGTGTCGATTTCGCTGGACGACTTCGGTACCGGGTATTCGTCGCTGGGGTATTTGCGTTCGTTCCCGTTCGACCGGATCAAGATCGACAAGTCGTTCGTGCATGACATGTGCGACAGCCGCGAAGCCATGTCGATCATCCGCGCCATTACCGACCTGTCCAACAGCCTGATGATCAAGACCACGGCCGAGGGTGTGGAGTCAGAAGAGCAGATGCGGCGCCTGGCGGCAGAGGGGTGCTCGCACTTCCAGGGCTACCTGTATGGGCGGCCTGTGCCGGCGAGTGAGCGGTTGAAGCAGGTGGCGTTGCTGTGGGGCTAGGTGATGCCCGGCGGCCCCGCGCGATCCCTGTAGGAGCAGCCTTGTGCTGCGAAGAGGCCGGTGATAGCACTAAAGATTCACTGTGTTATCACCGGCCT
>NZ_JAPFCE010000102.1:0-14109 GCF_026240895.1 Pseudomonas sp. DCB_AW | reverse complement strand
GCCTCAAACGCGTCCTGTGCAGCGGCGAGGCCTTGCCGGGCAGCCTGGTCCGACGCTTCCACGCGCAATTGCCAGCCGTTGAACTGCACAACCTGTACGGCCCGACTGAAGCAGCGGTGGACGTGAGCGCCTGGCACTGCGTGACGGCACCGGACAACACCCCCATCGGCAAACCCATCGCCAACACCACGCTGTATGTACTCGATACGCTGGGTCAACCCGTACCGCAAGGCGTGGCTGGCGAGCTGTTCATCGGCGGCGTGCAAGTCGCCCGAGGCTACCTCAACCGCACCGAACTGACCGCCGAACGCTTCCTCGACGACCCGTTCAGCACCCGCCCTGGTGCACGCCTGTACCGCACCGGCGACCTGGCGCGGCACCTGACCGATGGCAACATCGAATACCTGGGCCGTAACGATGACCAGGTCAAAATCCACGGCTTGCGCATCGAACTGGGCGAAATTCAGGCCTGCCTGACGCGAATAGAGGGGGTCAAGGAGGCCGTGGTGATCGCTCATGAGCAGCAGTTGCTCGCTTACTACACGGGCGAGTCGTTCCCGGTGGAGGCGCTGCGCTCGGCATTGCTCGGGCGCCTGCCGACCTTCATGGTGCCGGCGCTGTTCGTCCACCTGCAGGCACTGCCCTTGAGCCCCAACGGCAAGCTCGACCGCAAGGCTTTGCCATTACCGGATAGCGAGGCCCTGAAGAACCGCGAGTACCAAGCGCCAGAAGGTGAAACCGAAACCCTGTTGGCAACGATCTGGTCCGAACTGTTGGGCGTGGAGCAGGTAGGGCGGCACGACAACTTCTTCGAGCTGGGCGGCCACTCCCTGGCGGCAATCCGGCTGGTCGACAAGATGACCAAGGCGGGCCTGAAGGTGGCCATCAACGATGTGTTCCAGCACCCCAGCGTAGCGTTGCTGGCGGCCAGGCTCGGCAGCCCTGACGCTGCGCACCGCGGGGTGATCCGGGTGCGTGCAGGGGGCAGCCAGACGCCGCTGTTCCTGGTTCACGAATTCACCGGCCTGGATTTCTACTTCCCGGTGCTGGGCCAGCACTTGCCCGGTGATTTCGCCCTCTATGGGCTGCCCGGCATCCCGGCCGATCAAGCGCAGCCACAGACGCTCGAGTGCCTGGCCCGCTACCAGATCGAACAGATGCGCAGCGTGCAGCCACAGGGGCCGTATCGCCTGGCAGGCTGGTCGTTCGGCGGAGTATTGGCCTTCGAAATGGCTAACCAATTGCTGGGTGTGGACGAGGAGGTCGAATTCCTCGGTTTGATCGACACCTATGTGCCGCGCCTGGCCGACCAGGGCAAGGCGCGCTGGCAGGGGCCACGTGCACTCGAACGGCAGTTGCTGTTGAACTGCAGCACGTTCTGGCGCACGCAAGGCCCGGCAGGCGCCGACAAGCTGGCACGCCTGCAGCAACTGGAGGCCGGTCAGGCCGATTTTGCCACGCTGGTCGCCAGCTGCCGCGAGCACCAGTTGCTCTATGGGCTGTGGGCGAGCATGAGCGACGCGCAACTGCTGCACTACTTCACCCGTGAACTGGCACACGGCCATGCGCTGGCACATTACCGCCCTTCACCGTTGAGCGTGCCGGTGCACCTGCTGCGCGCCGAACAGGGCAGTGACAGCCAGTCGACTCTGGGCTGGCGCGAGACCTTGCCGTCCCAGGCCCTGGTCCTCCTGGGCGTGCCGGGGGACCACCGCAGCATGATGCAGGCGCCCCACGTGGCTGCGCTGGGTCAGGCGCTTGGCCAACTATTGGACACTGTGCCTAGCACGAGCAGCACCAAGGCAGCGGCTTATCAGCCCTTGGTGGCGATCCAGACCGGTCAGCACGGGCATGCACCGTTGTTTTGCGTGCCGGGGGCTGGCGACAGCGTCACCAGCTTCATTGGCCTGGCCGAGGCCCTGGGCCCGGACTGGCCGCTGTACGGCCTTCAGGCGCGGGGGCTGGACGGCTGCTCGGTGCCGCACACTTCGGTGGAGGCTGCTGCCGATTGCCATGTGCAGGCCATCGAGGCGCTTTATCCGCAAGGGCCGCTGAACCTGGTCGGGCATTCGTTTGGCGGCTGGGTGGCACATGCCATGGCTGCCCGGTTCGAGGCCAAGGGGCGGCAGGTGCGTTCATTGACACTGATCGACAGCGAAGCGCCGGGTGAGGGCGGCACCTGTGGCCAGCCCTACACCCTGGGCGAAGCCTTGCAGCGGCTGATCGAGGCGTTGCAGCTGTCCACCGGCAAAACCCTGGGTATTGGCTCGCGCGCCTTTGCCGAGGCCAGCGACGACCAGCAGTTGAGCCAGCTGCACGCGGCCATGGTGCGGGTCGGATTACTGCCGGCGCGGTCGCAGCCAGGGGCGCTGGACGGCACCGTACGGACCTTCGCCACGGCGTTGCGCACGGCCTACCGGCCAACGTTGAGCTACCACGGGCCGGTCGGCCTGGTGCTGGTAGATGACCCGGGCCTGGATGCCTTGGGCAATGCCCGCGAGCATGCCGCCATGCAGGCCGGTTGGCAGCAACTGATGCCCAAGCTTGCGCTGTGGCAGGGGCCCGGTGACCACTTCAGCATCCTCAAGGTGCCGGATGTGTTCAGCCTGGCGGCCTGGTGGCACGACGGGCAGGCGCTGCACCACGGCAAGGTTACCCCTTAAAGATGGGCCTTCCCGGCCCCACTGGGGCCGGGTCATGCGAACCCGAAGAGATAGTGAGTGTTCATGGAAAAGTCCAGATTCCGCAAATACAGCCTCGGCATCGCCGTGGCCCTGGTCGCCGGCATTACGCTGTATGCCGTCCAGGCCCCGGCCAAGCCGCCGCAGTACATCACCGCCACGGTCGAACGTGGCGACATTGAGAACGCCGTGTTGGCCACCGGTACGTTGCAGGGCATCAAACAGGTGGACGTCGGCGCCCAGGTGTCGGGCCAGTTGCGCTCGTTGAAGGTCAAACTGGGTGACAAGGTCACCGAGGGCCAGTGGCTGGCCGAAATCGACCCGCTGGTGCTGCGCAATACCTTGCGCCAGGCTGAGGTCGACGAGGACAAATTGCAGGCCGAGCGCCGTTCTAGCCTGGCCCAGCTCAAGCAGGCCAGGCGGGTGTATGAGCGCTATCGCGAACTGCAGGCCGACGAGTCGGTGTCGCGCCAGGACTTCGAGAACGCCGAGTCCGAATACGAGGTACAGCAGGCCGCCGTGCGCTCGCTCGATGCGCAAATCCAGAGTGCCCGGGTCGAGATCGACACGGCCAAGGTCAACCTGGGCTACACCCGTATAAATGCACCGATCAACGGCCATGTGGTGGGCATCGTCACGCAAGAAGGGCAGACCGTGATCGCCAACCAGTTGGCGCCCGTGCTGCTCAAGCTGGCCGACCTCGACACCATGACCGTCAAGGCGCAGGTGTCGGAAGCCGATGTGATCCACATCAGCCCAGGCCAACCGGTGTACTTCACCATTCTCGGTGAAGACAAACGCTACTACGCCAAGCTGCGCGGCACCGAACCGGCCCCGCAGAACTACGCGCAAAGCACCGACAACAGCGATGGCAGCGCCACGAAACCCAATGGCGCGGTGTTTTACAACGCCCTGTTCGAGGTGGCGAACCCCGAGCACCGCCTGCGCATCTCGATGACCGCGCAGGTGCACATCGTGCTCGACACGGCCGAAGGCGTGCTCACTGTGCCGGTGGCCGCCCTGGGCGCGCGCAATGGCGACGGCAGCTTCCCGGTGCGGGTGCTCGATGCCAAGGGCTTCGCCCAGGTGCGCAACGTGCAGGCGGGGATCAACAACAACGTCAAAGTGCAGATCAAGGATGGCCTGGCCGAAGGTGACCGTGTGGTGATCGGCGAACCGGTGTCTGGCGAAGCAGGGGCGTGAGCATGAACATGAATGTCGAGCTGAGCGCACACAGCGCCGTTGCCTGCAGCAACGGCGAGCCGTTGTTGCGCCTGCAGGGGGTCAGCCGCAGTTTCTTGGCCGGCGACCGCGAGTTCCTGGCGCTGAAGGGTATCGATCTGCAGATCCACAGTGGCGAGTTGGTGGCGATCATCGGCGCCTCCGGGTCCGGCAAGTCCACATTGATGAACATCCTCGGCTGCCTGGACAACGCCAGCAGTGGCAGCTACCAGGTCGGCGGGCAAGAGACGCGCACGCTGGACGACGATGCCCTGGCGGCGCTGCGCCGCGACCATTTTGGCTTCATCTTTCAGCGCTACCACCTGCTGCCGCACCTGGATGCCCTGCACAACGTCGAGATTCCAGCAGTGTATGCCGGCACTGCGCACGGGCAACGCCACGACCGGGCACGTGAGCTGCTCACGCGCTTGGGCCTTGCCGGGCATCTGGAACACCGCCCCAGCCAGTTGTCCGGCGGGCAGCAGCAGCGGGTGAGTATCTGCCGGGCGCTCATGAACGGTGGCCAGGTGATCCTCGCCGACGAGCCGACCGGTGCGCTGGACACGGCCAGCGGCAAAGAGGTGATGAATATTCTGCTGGAGCTGCACGCAGCCGGGCACACGGTGATCCTGGTGACCCACGACCCCAAGGTCGCCGCGCATGCTGAACGGGTCATCGAGGTCAGCGACGGTCAAATCGTCAGCGACCGGCGCACGGGCACCGCAGCCATGCCCACCCCGGTGGCCGAGCCAGCACCGGCCGCTTCGCCAGCAAGGCGCCTGGTCGCTAGCCTGGGGATGTTCCGCGAGGCCTTCAAGATGGCCTGGATCGCTTTGATCTCGCACCGCATGCGCACCTTGTTGACCATGCTCGGGATTGTCATTGGCATCACCTCGGTGGTGTCCATCTCGGCCATCGGCGAAGGGGCCAAGGGCTACGTGCTCAAGGACATCCAGGCAATTGGCAGCAACACCATCGATATCTATTCGGGCAGCAACTTCGGAGACAGCCGGGCGAAGACCATCGAAACCCTGGTGCCCGCCGACGTCACTGCGCTCAACGCGCTGTACTACGTCGACAGCGCCACCCCGGTGATCGGCCAGAGCACCTTGGTGCGCTACCGCAACCTCGATGTCGATGTGCAGCTCAATGGCGTCAGCGAACACTACTTCCAGGTGCGCAACATTCCCCTGGCCGCCGGTATCGTGTTCAGTGCCGAGGACGCACGGCGCCAGGCCCAGGTGGTGGTGATCGACCACAACACCCGCAAGCGCCTGTTCGGCCCCAACGTAGATCCGCTGGGGCAGGTGATCCTGGTGGGGAACCTGCCGTGCACGGTGATCGGCGTCACCGCCGAGAACAAGAACCTGTTCGTCGCCAGCAACCAGCTGAATATCTGGGTGCCGTACGAGACTGCTGCCGGCCGCGTGCTTGGCCAACGCCACTTGGACAGCATCAGCGTGCGCATCAAGGACGGCGTGCCCAGCAAGCGGGTCGAGGAGGAGGTGACCAAGCTGATGCTGCAACGCCATGGCACCAAGGACTTTTTCACCAACAACCTCGACAGCATCATGCAGACCGTGCAAAAGACCAGCCGCTCGCTGACCCTGCTGCTGTCGCTGATCGCGGTGATTTCGCTGGTGGTGGGCGGTATCGGGGTGATGAACATCATGCTGGTGTCGGTGACCGAGCGTACCCGCGAAATTGGCATTCGCATGGCGGTGGGGGCACGGCAGTCGGACATTCGTCAGCAGTTTCTGGTGGAGGCAGTGATGGTCTGCCTGTTTGGCGGGCTGGTCGGTATTGGCTTGTCGTATGGGATCGGCTACCTGTTCGAGTTGTTCGTCAAACAGTGGGAGATGGTGTTCTCACCGGCGTCGATCGTGATGGCGTTTGCCTGTTCGACGTTGATTGGGGTGGTGTTCGGCTTTGTGCCAGCGCGCAACGCGGCCCGGCTTGACCCGATCGAAGCGCTGGCACGGGATTGAGGTGCCCTATACCTCAACCCTTGTAGGAGCAGCCTTGTGCTGCGAAGAGGCCGGTAATAGCAACGAAGGTTCACGGTGTTATCACCGGCCTCTTCGCAGCACAAGGCTGCTCCTACACGGCGATTCGTGCCCCAGTGGGGATTACAAGATCAAACTGCCGTATACATCCAGCGCATCAAAGAATGCCGCCCGCTGATGCCAAGCTTGATCGCCGCCCGGCGCAAATAGCTTTCGACCGTATTCACCTTCAACTCTAGCCGTTCGGCCTGCTCCGGTGCGGTATGCCCGGCCAGCAGGCCAAGGCACACCTGGCGCTCCCGTTCGGACAGCTTCAGCCCCGATTGCGCCAGGCGGTCGAGAAAACGCTGTTCGAGGCTCTCTTGCGTGGCGCGCTCGGCGGCGGGTTGCAGGGCATCGATGTGCTTTTCCAGCATCGGCAGCAGCAGGAGCGAGATGTCGTCCAGGCGGTTGCGTTCGAAGGCGGAGAAGCCGTAGGTGGAGTCAGCGCGCAGCACATGGATTTCGTAGCGGGCGTCGCCTTTGCGGCGAATCAGGTGCAAGCGCGTCGGGTCGCTGCAGTCCCTGCTTGGCTGCACGTCCGAGGTAAATACAGTCTCGTTGATCACGGGCGCGTTGGCGTCAGGGCCGGCCGGGGCCACG
The DNA here is from genome assembly GCF_026240895.1 of Pseudomonas sp. DCB_AW. Lineage (NCBI taxonomy): Bacteria > Pseudomonadati > Pseudomonadota > Gammaproteobacteria > Pseudomonadales > Pseudomonadaceae > Pseudomonas > Pseudomonas sp. DCB_AW. The sequence goes on along the minus strand of NZ_JAPFCE010000102.1, from coordinate 7,559 downwards.
GGCAGCAGGCGTATGTGCGTGGCGTCGATGGTCAGGTGGGCCTGGATCAGGTCGTGCAGCATGCGCGGGAATTGGCGGCTGCCGGTGCTGGCAATGACTTTGCCGATTTGTGGGTAGAGCAGGTGCGAATTCATCGTGTCGTCCATGAGGTTCGGTGGTGCAATTTCCCGTCTGGCTGTTGGCCCGCATCCTGGGCCGCATTCGGGAGGTGATGGGTATCCTAGTACAACGATTGAGTGACGGTTAAATGAAGTAGCGATAGTGGCATAATAATGGCTTCTATGGCAGGCGACTGCTGTGGCGCGGGTTGTCGGGTATGATGCTGGCCTCCATCATCTTCAAGAGGCCTGCCCCATGTCCCTGAGTGCTGAACAGATTGGCGAATTCCGCGCCTTTGCCGAGCAGTTGGCCGATGCCGCCGCTGTGGCGATCACGCCGTATTTCCGTGCCAGCCTGGACGTCGAGGACAAGGGCGGGCGGTTGTACGACCCGGTGACGGTGGCCGACAAGGCGGCTGAAGATGCCATGCGCGCGCTGATCCAGGCGCGCTATCCCGAGCACGGTATTTTGGGTGAAGAGCAGGGCGTGGCAGTGGGCACCAGCCCCTTGACCTGGGTACTCGACCCGATCGACGGTACCCGCGCGTTCATCACCGGCTTGCCGCTGTGGGGCACCTTGATTGCCTTGAACGATGGCACGCGTCCGCGGGTAGGGGTGATGAACCAGCCCTTTACCGGCGAACGCTTCGTCGGCACCCCGGAAGGGGCCTGGCGCAGTGGCACGCCGCTGAAAACCCGTGCCTGCGCCGACCTGGCCTCGGCCACGCTGATGTGCACCACCCCGGACATGTTCGACACCGCAGCGCGCAAGGCAGCGTTCGAGACCGTGGCCGGCAAGGCTCGGCTGATGCGTTACGGCGGCGACTGCTATGCCTATTGCATGCTGGCGTCGGGCTTTGTCGATGTGATCGTGGAGGCGAGCCTGCAGCCGTATGACGTGCAGGCCTTGATGCCGATCATCGAAGGGGCGGGCGGTGTCATCACGGCCTGGGATGGCAGCTCGGCGCAGCACGGCGGGTGTGTGGTGGCCTGTGGTGACCCGGCGTTGCATGCGCAGGTGGTGGAGATGTTGCGTCACGCCATGTGACCATCGCACTTTTTCGGTTTCTTGGGCTCTATGCTTGGCCAGGCTGCACTGATCCCCGGTGCGGCCGCCGAATATCGACCCGGTGCCGATGGTTGCAAGCCCTTCCAGAATAGTCCCCGGCCTGCTGTTGGCAGGCGCCCTGACGTGCCTGTGCGCCTGTACCCAAGAGCAGGGCCGTGACATCGTCAGCCAGTTCGGCAACGGCAAGCCCAGCGAGCTGTTCCAGACCAGTGTCGACCGCCTGGCGACACTGTCGATGCGCGACAACCTGCAGAGCTTGTACCTGCTGATGAACAAGCTGTACCTGCGCAACCCCAACCAGTGGAAGATGTCTGGCTACGTCGATGCCGCCACGGCCGAGCGGCAGATCCGCATCGCCATCGAACAGCGCCAACCGTTGGCGCAACTGGGCAATCGCCGCGACCTTGCCGCCTTGAGTTACGCGCTGAGCCCGGAGTTTCGCGGGGACCGGGTCGGCGCGTTCATCTATGCCATCGGCAGCATGCTGATTACCGCCCATGGCGGGCGCACCGAGTTCTACATGACGGACACCATCGACCCGCTGTTCGTCAATAACGCGGCACGCAATATCGAGAAAGCCACCTGGATGCTTAGCCAGCGGCAGGATGCCAACGGCGTGCTGTTGCTGTTCTCCAACGAGATTTCGGAGGAGGGCAGCAACCTGAGTTTCGCCGTCGAGTTCGGCAAGATTGTGGCGCGGCTGGATTTGCTGGCAGAGCTGCTGGACGAGCGCTATCGGCGGATAGGGCTCAATTATGCGCAAAGTCTGTTGTTGATGAATTTCTTGCCGGTGCAGTGACCCGGGCCTTAAGTGGCGGCCGTCAGCAACGGTTGAAACTCCGCCAACAACCAGTCACGCAACCGTCGGCAACTGGCGTCATGTTCCTTGTCTTCGTTGAAGGCCAGGAAATGGAAGGTGTCCTTGAGCACCAACTGCTGTTCGACCGGCCGCACCAGCAAGCCTTGCTCCACCAGCGGGCCCACCAGGTGGTGCCAACCCAATGCCACGCCCTGGCTACTCAGGGCAAGCTGCACCAGCAGGTTGTAGTCATTGGCATTGAAGAAATGCGGCGCCGTGCTGGCACGGCTCTTCAGGTCGACATCATGGAACGCCAACCAGACATTCCAGTCGACGTGCTCGGCCACCTGTGAGCGCCCATAGGGGCTGAGGTTGAGCAGCGAGCCATCGCGAATTCCTTCCAAGGTAGCCAGCTGTGGGTGCTGTGCCAGGTATTGCGGGCTGCATACCGGGTAGACCACATCATGGTTGAGCGGGTGGCAGCTGTAGCCGGCCTGGATCTTGCCCAGCTTGGTGATGTAGATGTCCGGCCGTACGCCTGGCTCCATCGACAGGAAGTTCTGGGTGGTCACCAGGTTGATGTCGATGTCCGGGTTTTGCTCGAAGAACTTCGGCATCCGTGGCCCCAGCCACAGGGCGGCAAACGCAGGCGAGCAGCACAGGGTAACCACGTGCTTGGGGTTGATGTTGCTGCGGATTCGCTCGGCCGCCTGGGAGATGTTGACGAACGATAACTGCACCGCATCGAAGAAGATTGAACCCGCCACGGTCAGCTCTACCGCGCGGCCGACACGGGTAAACAGTTCGGCACCCAGGTAGGTTTCCAGCTCACGGATCTGCCGGCTCACGGCGGCCTGGGTGACGCACAGGGCCTCGGCGGCACGAGTGAAATTCTGGTATTTGGCGGCCGCGACGAAGACTTTGACCGCGCGCAGCGAAGGCATCTTGATCAAGGTCTGATCGGGTTCAGAGTGTCTGACCATGTCGGTAGGGTTCAGGTCCTGTGTAGGAGCAGCCTTGTGCTGCGAAAGGGCCCTTACCGGCATCCCATAACCAGTGTATGAGCGGGCCTCTTCGCAGCACAAGGCTGCTCCTACAAAGGGCGGGGCGGGATAGGGCCTTGATTGATAACTTCAGGTAATGATTAGCGCCCTGCAAATGTCGTTGGACCCACCCTGGGCCAAGGCATAACGTAAATCCCACGGCGCGACATTGAGACATCGATGTCGAATAACTTTTTGAAGCAGGACTTTCTGCGTGCCGGTGTTGACTCACGTTCGCTCTTGAACGGACTGCCAAGCGTACTCGCTCTGATCTACCCGCCTTACCGAACAGTGCGATGTTGATAGATTGGTTAATAAGCATAATAACGAGGGTCGTATGAGCCATGCCGATGAGATTCTTTCGGTAGACAACATCTTCAAAGTGTTCGGCCCCAACCCGAACATGGCCATGGAGATGCTCCGCAAGGGCGCCGACAAGAACGAAATCTTCAGCAAGACCGGCCACGTCGTCGGCGTGTTCGATGCAAGCTTTTCCGTCAAACGTGGCGAGATCTTCGTCATCATGGGCCTGTCGGGCTCGGGCAAGTCGACCATGGTGCGGCTGTTCAACCGCCTGATCGAACCCTCTTCTGGCAGCATCCACCTCAACGGCCGCGAAATCACCGGCCTGTCCGATAAAGCCCTGCTCGATGTGCGCCGCAAGGAAATGGGCATGGTGTTCCAGTCCTTCGCCCTGATGCCGCACATGAGCGTGCTGCAGAACACCGCCTTCGGCCTGGAAATCGCCGGCGTTGCCGAGGTCGAACGCTACCGCCGTGCCCGCGAGGCGCTGAGCCAGGTCGGCCTGGCCGGCCATGAGCACAGCTACCCGCACCAGCTGTCCGGCGGCATGCAGCAGCGCGTGGGCCTGGCCCGGGCGCTGGCCAACGACCCGACCATCCTGTTGATGGACGAAGCCTTCTCGGCCCTCGACCCGCTGATCCGCAACGAGATGCAGGGCGAGCTGATGCGCCTGCAGGCCGAGCAGCAGCGCACCATCATCTTCATTTCCCACGACATCGAGGAAGCCATCCGCATCGGCCATCGCATCGCGATCATGGAGGGCGGCCGGGTGGTGCAAATCGGCACCCCGCAGCAGCTGATCAACCAGCCGGCCAACGATTACGTGCGCGCGTTCTTCAAGACCTTCAACAGCCGCTGCCAGTGTTCCAGCCTGGCCAACAGCACGCCGTTGCAGTCCCTGAGCCGCCACTGACCCCCGCGAGGTTTGCCCCATGTCCGAATTCAGCCTGCTCGACCCGTTCCAGGCGGCCACCATCCCCCTGGGCGACTGGGTCACCGCTACCCTCAACTTCCTCGTGCACAACTTCCGCGAGGTGTTTCGCGCCATCCGCTGGCCGATCGACCAGGTGCTCAACGGCATCGAGTTCACCCTGCAGAGCATCCCGCCCACCATCGGCATCCTGCTGTCGTCCTTGCTCGGCTGGCAGCTGGCGGGCAAGCGCATGGCGCTGCTGTGCTTCGTCACCCTGACCTTGCTGGGGCTGATCGGCGTGTGGTCGGAGTCGATGACCACCCTGGCGCTGGTGCTCACTTCGGTGTTTTTCTGCGCGGTGATCGGCATCCCGCTGGGCATCGTCTGCGCCCGCAGCAACCGCCTGGAAAGCATCATCCGCCCCGTGCTCGATGCGATGCAGACGCTGCCGGCGTTCGTCTACCTGGTGCCGGTGGTGATGCTGTTCGGCATCGGCAACGTGCCGGGCGTGCTGGTGACCATCGTGTTTGCCCTGCCGCCGCTGGTGCGCCTGACCAACCTGGGCATCCGCCAGGTGCCGGAAGACAAGATCGAAGCGGCCCGCGCCTTTGGCTGCACGCCGCGCCAGATGCTGACCCGCGTACAGCTGCCGCTGGCCACCTCGACCATCATGGCCGGGCTCAACCAGACCCTGATGCTGTCGCTGTCGATGGTGGTGATCGCCTCGATGATCTCGGTCGGCGGCCTGGGCCAGATGGTGCTGCGCGGCATCGGCCGGCTGGACATGGGCCTGGCTACCGTCGGGGGCATGGGGCTGGTGCTGTTGGCGATCTTCCTCGACCGCCTGACCCAAGCCATGGGCGCGCGCACCAATGCCGACCCGAGCCTGCGCTGGTACCACACCGGGCCCGTGGGTGCGGTGCTGCGCCTATGCGGCTCAGGGCACGCTGCAGGGCGGCGCAAGACCGCCTGACGCAAACACATTCGTACTGCCGCACACGACATAAAAACCAGAAGAAGGTACGCGACGATGTTGGAATCCACGTTCTCCCGCAGCATCCTGCACGGCGCCAGCGCGCTGGCCCTGGTAATCGCCTCGCTGTGCGCCAACGCCTCGGCCGACAAGCCGGGCGAGGGCGTGAAGGTAACGCCGATCTTCCCCTCCATCGCCGAAGAGCGCTTCCGTGGCGAAGTCGCCATGGAAGGCCTGCGCGAGCTGGGCTACAAGGTCCAGGAGCCTAAGGAAACCGAGTACGGCGTGATGATGGTGGCCCTGGCCAACGGCGATGCCGACTTTACCGTGCACCTGTGGGACAAGCTGCATGACAAGTTCTACCAGCAGGCCGGCGGCGATAACGTGATGGTCAAGGCCGGCGACATCATGCCCGGCGTGCTGCAGGGCTACCTGATCGACAAGAAGACCGCCGAGCAGTACCACATCAAGTACATCACCGACCTGAAGAAGCCCGAAATCGCCAAGCTGTTCGACACTGACGGCGACGGCAAGGCCAACTTGACTGGCTGCAACCCTGGCTGGGGCTGCGAGCTGATCATCTCGCACCACATCAAAGCCTATGACCTGGACAGCAGCGTGCACGTCGACCAAGGCTCGTACTTCGCGCTGATGGCGGACACCATCACCCGCTACAAGGAAGGCAAGCCGATCCTGTACTTCACCTGGGTGCCACAGTGGATCTCCACCGTGCTGGTCGAGGACAAGGACGTGGTTTGGCTGGAAGTACCGAAGACCGACCTGCCGGATGGCAACAACGATGTCGACACGATGTACAAGGGCAAGAACCTGGGCTTTGCGGTCGACAAGGTCGAGGCGGTGCTGAACAAGGAATTCGCCCAGGAAAACCCGGCAGCCACCAAATTCCTGTCGCTGATGCAGATCACCACGGCGGACGAGAGCGCGCAGAACCTCAAGATGCAGCAAGGTGAGAAAAAGCCTGCTGACATCACCCGCCATGCCAAAGAATGGGTTGCGGCGCATCGCCAGCAGTTCGACGCGTGGCTGCAAGCGTCGCGCGCGGCGGTGACACAGGCCAGCAAGTAACCTGTTCCATCGGTGAGCGCTTCTTCGCGGGCAAGCCCGCAGGGTTCGTGCCAGCGTTGGTTTTGCGCGCTGCCTGTAGGCGCGCGCTTGCTCGCGAAGAAGCCAACGCGATTTTTGCAGTTGAGTCAAAGCCATGAGCCATTTCGAAAGCACCCTCAAGAACGCCAACCTGGCCCACCTGGACACCGCAGGCCGTACCTCGCTGTCGATGCCGTGCCAACGCGTCGCCTTCGTGTTACGTGAGCATTTCTCCATGATGGCCTTTACTGCGGCCATGGACACCCTGGTCACCGCCAACCTGATGAGCGCCACGCCACTGTTCCAAATCCAGGTAGTGGGTGATGGAGCACAGGTCATGAGCGACCTGGGCATCGCCTTGCCGGTCAACACGCCACTGGCCGAGCTCGATGTGCAGGTGTTAGACACCCTGTTGGTATGCGGTGGGTTTCGGGTGCGCCTCGAAAGCGCACCGCTGCTGCGCGCCAAGCTGCGCCAGGCCGACCAGCATGGCTGCCAGCTGGGTGGTCTATGGAACGGTACCTACTTCCTGGCCGAAGCGGGCCTGCTCAATGACCACGCCTGCGCCTTCCACCCCGATGGCCGGGCGATGATGAGCGAGCTGTTCCCCAAGGTACGTGTCAGCCGCCAAGCCCATGTGCTGGACGGTCGACGCCTGAGTTGCGCAGGGGCTAGCAGTGCTCTGGACATGATGCTGGCCTTGCTCGAACACAGGGGGGGCAACGGGTTGCGCCGGGCGGTGGAGCAGATGCTGGCATGCGATCGCGCACGGGTGATGAGCGATGCCCCGGCCACTGCAGCGGACATCGACCCCAGCCTGCCCAAGGGCATACGCTTGGCCCTTGAGCTGATGCATGCGAATATCGAAGACCCGATCGGCATCGACGAAATCGCTGACCATGCAGGCTTGTCGCGTCGGCACCTGGAGCGGCTGTTCCGCCGCCATGTACAGGCGACGCCGCCGCGCTACTACCTGGAATTGCGGCTGACCCATGCCCGGCAGTTGCTGCAACACACCAGCAAGTCATTGACAGAAGTGGCCGTGGCCAGCGGCTTTGTCAGTTTTCCGCATTTCTACCGGCGCTTTCGTGAGCTGTTCGCCGTTGCGCCGCGCCAGTTTCGGGCGAGGAGCCAAGGGTGGGCAGGGCGGCAGGAAGTGGCGGTGCATTGAGATCGACTGTACCTAGGCCGGCCTCTTCGCGGGCAAGCCCGCTCCCACAGGTATGGCACAGCTCTCAAAGCCTGCGTTCTACCTGT
>NZ_JAPFCE010000189.1:0-426 GCF_026240895.1 Pseudomonas sp. DCB_AW | reverse complement strand
AACACGAGGAACCCGGTGCTGGAAGGTTAAGGGGAGAGGTGCAAGCTTTGAACCGAAGCCCCAGTAAACGGCGGCCGTAACTATAACGGTCCTAAGGTAGCGAAATTCCTTGTCGGGTAAGTTCCGACCTGCACGAATGGCGTAACGACTTCCCCGCTGTCTCCAGCATAGACTCAGTGAAATTGAATTCCCCGTGAAGATGCGGGGTTCCTGCGGTCAGACGGAAAGACCCCGTGCACCTTTACTATAGCTTTACACTGGCTTTCGCCAAGGCATGTGTAGGATAGGTGGTAGGCTTTGAAGCAGGGACGCCAGTCTTTGTGGAGCCATCCTTGAAATACCACCCTTATCTTCGTGGATGTCTAACCGCGGTCCGTTATCCGGATCCGGGACAGTGTATGGTGGGTAGTTTAACTGGGGTGGTTT
>NZ_JAPFCE010000188.1:0-437 GCF_026240895.1 Pseudomonas sp. DCB_AW | reverse complement strand
AAACCGCCCCAGTTAAACTACCCACCATACATGGTCCCTGATCCGGATAACGGATCGAGGTTAGAACGTCAAGCACTTCAGGGTGGTATTTCAAGGATGGCTCCACCAGAACTAGCGTCCTGGTTTCATAGCCTCCCACCTATCCTACACAGAAGAACTCAACGTTCAATGTAAAGCTATAGTAAAGGTTCACGGGGTCTTTCCGTCTTGCCGCGGGAACGCTGCATCTTCACAGCGAATTCAATTTCACTGAGTCTCGGGTGGAGACAGCGCCGCTGTCGTTACGCCATTCGTGCAGGTCGGAACTTACCCGACAAGGAATTTCGCTACCTTAGGACCGTTATAGTTACGGCCGCCGTTTACTGGGGCTTCGATCAAGAGCTTCGCCTTGCGGCTGACCCCATCAATTAACCTTCCGGCACCGGGTTCCGTATATT
>NZ_JAPFCE010000101.1:0-14807 GCF_026240895.1 Pseudomonas sp. DCB_AW | reverse complement strand
ACAGGTAACTGCGCAGGCTCAGACCTTGCGAAGACCCTGTGGGAGCCGGCTTGCCGGCGATGGGCTGCAAGGCAGCCCCTTGAGTACAATCAGGCGATCGCCGCGTCCACCAACACCTGCGCTTCCTGCACCAGGCGCTGCAGGTGTGCCTCGTCGATAAAGCTTTCGGCGTAGATCTTGTAGATGTCCTCGGTGCCCGACGGCCGTGCGGCAAACCAGCCGTTGGCGGTCATCACTTTCAACCCGCCAATCGCCTGGCCGTTACCCGGCGCATGGCTGAGGATCTGCACGATTGGCTCACCAGCAAGCTCTGTCGATTTGACCTGCTCAGGTGCCAGCTTGCTCAACAACGCCTTCTGCCGAGCATCCGCCTTGGCCTCGACGCGCGTGGCGTACGGCTTGCCCAGTGCTGCGGTCAGGTCGGCATAAGCCTGGCTCGGGTTGCGACCGGTGCGTGCGGTCATCTCGGCGGCCAGCAAGGCCGGGATCAAACCGTCCTTGTCAGTGGCCCAGACCGACCCATCGCGCCGCAGGAACGAAGCCCCCGCGCTCTCCTCGCCACCAAAGCCCAACGACCCGTCGAACAGGCCCTGGGCGAAGAACTTGAAGCCCACCGGCACTTCGAACAATTTACGGCCCAGGCGCTCGGTAACGCGGTCGATCAGGCCACTGGACACCACGGTCTTGCCCACGGCTGCGTCGCTGCGCCATTGCGGGCGGTGGCGGAACAGGTAGTCGATGGCCACGGCCAGGTAGTTGTTCGGCTGCAGCAGGCCATCCGGGGTGACGATGCCGTGGCGGTCGTGGTCCGGGTCGCAGGCAAAGGCCACGTCAAAGCGCTCGCGCAGGCCGATAAGGCCCTGCATGGCGTAGGGCGAGGATGGGTCCATGCGAATCTGGCCGTCCCAGTCGACGGTCATGAAGCGGAAGGTCGGGTCGACCTCGCTGTTGACCACTTCCAGGTTCAGCTTGTAATGCTCGGCAATCGCCGACCAGTAGTTAACCCCGGCGCCGCCCAGCGGGTCGACGCCCAGGCGCAGGTTGGCGCTGCGAATCACGTCGAAGTCGATGACATTGCCCAGGTCTGCCACGTAGTGGCTCACGTAGTCGTGGCGGTGCGTGGTGGCAGCCTTCAGAGCCTGGGCATGGTCCATGCGTTTGACGCCAGCCAGGTTCGCAGCCAGCAGCTCGTTGGCCTTGGCCTCGACCCACTTGGTCACGTCGCTGTCGGCTGGGCCGCCATTGGGCGGGTTGTACTTGAAGCCACCGCTTTGCGGCGGGTTGTGCGACGGCGTGATGACGATGCCATCGGCCAGGCCCTGCTCGCGGCCACGGTTGTAGCACAGGATGGCGTGGGATACCGCTGGGGTCGGCGTGTACTCGTCGTCTTTGGACAGCATCACCTGCACGCCATTGGCCGCCAGCACTTCCAGGGCACTGGCCGTGGCCGGTGCCGACAGCGCATGGGTGTCGGCGCCAATGAACAGCGGGCCATCGATGCCCTTCTCCTGGCGGTACAGGCAGATGGCCTGGGTAATGGCCAGTACGTGGTACTCGTTGAAACTCAGCTCCAGCGAGGTGCCGCGGTGCCCTGAGGTGCCGAAAGCCACCCGTTGGGCCACCACGCCAGCATCGGGGCGGCCGGTGTAGTAAGCGGTGAGCAGTCGGGGGATATCGACCAGCACGCTGGCCGGAGCCGGCTTGCCTGCCAAAGGACTGAGCGTCATGCAGAAACCTCGAGTTCAACGAATGTTGGTGTTGGAACGTGCAGTGTACTGAGAGTTGCAACGCCGCGCGACGGGCGACGCGATGAAAGCCGCCAGCAGCGGGCAATGGTCTAGAGTATTAGCCACCACTCCCTGGCAACGAGGCCCCATGGCTTTTCACCGCCTGACACGTACCCACCCTCGCCTCACGTTAGCCACCCTGGTCGGCATTATCGGCGCCTGGCTGATCCCTGCCGGTGACACGGTCCAGCACATTCTGGTCGGCTGGAACCTCGGCGTCTGGCTCTACCTGCTGCTGGTCCTGTGGCTTACCTGGAGCGCCAACCCGGAAAAGGTCCGCAAAGTTGCCCAGGTCGAGGATGAGAACGCCGGCCTGGTCCTGCTCACCGTCTGCATCGCTGCCATCGCCAGCCTGGCCGCGATCACCTTGCAACTGGTCTCCAGCCGCGGCCTGCAAGGCAGCGCCCTGGCCCTGCACTACCTGTACACCGGGTTGACTGTGGCCGGCTCCTGGCTGTTGATCGGCTGCATCTTCAGCCTGCACTATGCCCGGCTGTTCTATACCGGCCAGAACCATGAGCCCCCGCTGCGCTTCGCCGATGGCGAGCGCAACCCGGATTACTGGGACTTTCACTACTTCTCGTTCACTATCAGTGTGGCGGTGCAAACGTCCGATGTCGGCGTCGCTGGCAGGGGGTTGCGCCGGGTGGTGCTGGCACATTCAGTGGTAGGGTTCGTGTTCAACACCGCCATTCTGGGGTTCACCATCAACATTGCGGCCGGCCTGCTGGGGTAGTACGCACCGCTCGTCCGAAAACCCTGTGCGGTAAATGTGGCCGTTACCTGCAGCACCCCGCAAGGAAAACGTTTGCCAGGCGAGCTGCCGGTGGATGGCGGCCATAATAGCAATGTGACCTGGGTCAAACCTCAACGATTCCGGCGTATTCCCACCCTGGGCAATGGCGTGGCAGGTGCTATGGTTACATTCCCGGCGGCCGTGCACGCGGCCTCCCGCTCACCGCGTCCAGGTACGGACAAGGAGGCTGGCATGAACAAAATGACGTTCCCGAACGCCTGCCAGGTGATGCGCTGGCATTTCCACCCGCTCGGCTTCGAAGCCAGCATGGATGCACCGCGCAGCATGATCGCGCGCCTGTTCGATCGCGCCACCGGAGAAACCTTGCTGGCTATTGCCGGCATCCCCTGCGCTGCGATCATGGCCGCTGCGGATGTCGAGCGCATCATTGAAGCGGTCGAGGCTGAGATGGACGCCTTCGTACCCGTCTTCGCCCTGCGCGACGCAGGCTAGACTGCCACCTCAGGCGTCTCCCGCATGGCCTGCAATTTGCCCATGAATTGCTCGGCCGGCACCGGTTGCCCGAGCAGATAACCCTGCAGCGAATCGCACCCCAGGCGGGTGAGGAAGTCTTGCTGCTTGTCCGTCTCTACCCCTTCGGCAACGATGCGCAAGCCCAGCGCCTGGCCCAGTGCGACAATCGCCGAGACGATCGCGGCGTCATCGCTGTCCTGCTCCAGGTCACGCACAAACCCCCGGTCGATCTTCAGTTCGTTGGCCGGCAGTCGCTTCAGGTACATGAGGCTGGAATAGCCCGTGCCGAAGTCATCGATGGACAGGTCCACGCCCATGTCAGACAGGCGCTGCAACACCGTCAGGCTGGCATCGGCATCATGCATGGCGGTGGTCTCGGTGATCTCCAGGGTCAGGCAATTGGCCGGCAGGCCGTTTTCGCGCAGGGCCCGGGCCACGCTGTCGACCAGCCCCGCATGGCAAAACTGGATGGCCGACAAATTGACTGCCATACGCCACCCCTGGTGGCCCTGGTCCAGCCACTGGCGCATCTGCCGGCAGGCTTCGTCGAGCACCCACTCGCCAATCGGGATGATCAGGCCGGTTTTTTCCGCCAGGCCGATGAACCGGTCAGGCAGCAGCAGGCCCTGCTGTGGGTGCTCCCAGCGCAGCAGCGCTTCGGCACCGATCGGCTGGCAGGCCTGGGCATCGAACTTGGGCTGGTAGTGCAGGCGGAACTGGCGCTGCTCCAGGGCTTGGCGCAGGTCCTGCAGCAACTGCAGTTGCTGCCGGGCATTGCTGTTCATCGACACGTCGAAGAAGCTGTAGCCGTTTTTACCGGCGCTTTTGGCGTGGTACATCGCGGCATCGGCATTGCGCAGCAACTCGTGCTGATCCTGGCCATTGCCGGGGTACAAGACGATCCCCAGGCTGGCCGTGAGCTGCAAATCATGCTCGGCGACGCGGAACGGCCGCGACACCAGGTTGACCTGCTTGACCGCCACATCCATGGCATCGTTGGGCTCCTGCAACTCCACCAGCAACACGAACTCGTCGCCACCAATGCGCGCCAGCGTGTCCTGGCTGTGCAAATGGCCGCGCAGGCGCGCCGCGACGGCCTTGAGCAGCAAGTCGCCGACGTGGTGACCAAAGGCATCGTTGACCGGTTTGAAGCCATCCAGGTCGATGAACATCAGCGCAAAACAACCGCCCTGCTCCGCCACCTTGGCGATGGCTTGCTCGATGCGGTCGGCCAACAAGGTGCGGTTGGGCAGGTCGGTGAGCGTGTCGTGCAGGGCCAGCTGGGTCAGTTCCTGGTTGGCCAGGGTCAGCGAACGGGCCAGTTCCGCCGTGCGCGCTTCGAGGCGTGCGTCCAGTACCGAGGTCAACAAAGCTACCGCCAGCACTGCCAGGGTGGTGATCAACACCAGGTAGACCAGCCCGTCGCCTTGCAGCCCACTGGCCAGCGCACCACAGAAACTGCCCTCGGGGAAATTGGCTGGGGCCATGCCGGTGTAGTGCATACCGACGATGGCAATCCCCATGATCACTGCTGCCAGGCCACGAATCTGCCGGACGTAAGGGGTGTGCTTGCGCAAGCGGAACGCGATCCACAACGCCGCTGCCGAGGCGCCCACGGCGATCATCAGCGAGGCGCCGAACAGCGTAGGGTCATAGTCGATGCCCGGCAGCATGCGCAGCGCGGCCATGCCGGTGTAGTGCATGCAACTGATGCCCGCGCCCATGATCAACGCGCCAAAGCCCAGCTGCAGCCAGGGCAGGCTCGGCTGGCTTACCAGCCACAAAGCAAAGCCTGACGACAGCACCGCAATCAACAGCGAGAACGCAGTCAGGCCAAGGTCGTAGCCCAGGTCGATGGGCAGGCTGAACGCGAGCATGCCGATGAAGTGCATCGACCACACGCCGACCCCCATGGCCAACGCACCGCCCCCCATCCACAGGTGCACAGCCCTGCCCTTGGCCGTCGCGATACGGCCGGTCAGGTCAAGGGCGGTGTAGGACGCCAGGATCGCCACGCACAGCGAAATCAACACCAGCGAAGAGGAGTAGCTACCGGTCAGCATTGGGAGTTCCAGCGACGGGCCAGGGGGCCCGGAAAAAGCTGACGATTGTACTCAAGCTTTGGCGAAACGCACGGGGTTTTTGCGAATGGGAATGGATCCAAGTGCTGGGATGCCACGGCTGGGCATACGTACCTTGCGCTGCGAAGAGGCCCGTATGCCTGGTAGCGATGTATTAGCCGTTAGGGCCTCTTCGCAGCACAAGGCTGCTCCTACAAGGAAGGGCTAAACCCCTATGTTCAATGCGAAGTTCGTGATCCTCAAGGCCCGCACGTAAGACTCAGCGGCTACCAAAGCCCAGTCATGCGCACGTCTTTGTAGGAGCAGCCTTGTGCTGCGAAGAGGCCCGTATGCCTGGCAAAGATGTAGTAGCCGTAAGGGCCTCTTCGCAGCACAAGGCTGCTCCTTGATCGAGGCATGAGTCCACGAAGTGGCGCTTATAGCCCAGCATGAATGGCCGGCCATCACTCCTGTTCGGCAAACGCCTGCTCGGCATCCCAGCCGCCGCCCAGCGCGGCAATCAGTTGCACACTGGCCACCAACCGCCCCTGCAGCAGGTTCAGCACACTGCGCTCGTTGCTCAGCGCGGTGGTCTGCACGTTCACCACATCCAGGTAGCCGATCAGCCCTGCACGGTACTGATTTTCAGTCAGGCGCAGCGACTCACGCGCCGCGTCCAGTGCCTCCTGGCGCACCACCGCTTCATCGCCGTACACCTTCAGCTGCACCAGGAAGTTCTCCACTTCCTTGAAGCCATCCAGCACGGTCTGGCGGTACTGCGCCACGGTCTGGTCGTACACCGCCACGGTGCGGTCCACCTCGGCGCTGCGCTTGCCCGCATCGAACAAGGTCATGGCCAGCGAAGGCCCCACCGACCAGTAACGGTTCGGCAGTTCGATCCAGTTGCTGAAGCTGCTGCTGGAATACCCGCCACTCATGCTCAGGCTCAGGTCGGGGAAGTAAGCGGCCCGCGATACGCCGATATTGGCATTGGCTGCCATCACATTGCGCTCGGCCGAGGCAATGTCCGGGCGGCGTTCGAGCAACTGCGAGGGCAACGTCACTGGAATTTGCGGCAGCGCCGGTATGGTCTTGCTGTCTGCCAGGGCAAAATTCGCCGGGGCCTTGCCCAGCAACACGGCAATGGCATTTTCGAACTGCGCACGCTGCCAGATCAGGTCGATCAGGTCCGCCTGGGTGCTTTTCAGCTGCGTGCGCGCCTGCGCCACCGCATCCGGGCCAGACACTCCGGCGCGGTACTGGTTTTCAGTCATGCGCAGCGAGCGTTCGTAGGTGGCCACGGTCGCTTCCAACAGGCGCTTCTGCTCGTCGATCACACGCAACTGCAGGTAGTTCTGCACCAGCTCCGACTGCTGGCTCAGGCGGATCGAGGCAAGGTCAGCGAAACTGGCTTCGGCACTGGCTTCGTTAGCGTTCAACGTCTCGCGCAGCTTGCCCCACAGGTCGATCTCCCAGCTCACACCGAGCTGGGTGTTGTAGGTGTTACGGATGCCGCTGCTGTTGTTCGACAGGCTGGAGCTCGAGCTGCCAGTCCCCTGGGCAGAGCGGTTCTTGCTGGCGCTCAAGTCCAGGCTGGGGAACAGCGCGGCGCGGCTGCTGCGCACCAGGGCCTGGGCCTGACGGTACTGGGCCTCCGACTGCGCAACCGTCTGGTTGCTGCGGTTGAGCTCTTCGACCAGCGCATTGAGCCCGGCATCGCCGTAGACTTCCCACCAGGCGCCACGGGCGATCGCGTCCGAGGGCTTGGCCTGGGTCCAGCCCTCGGCCTGCTTGTACTGCGCCGGGGTGCTCAGCTCGGGGCGGTGGTAGTCCGGGCTCAGGGTACAGGCACTGAGCAGCGCCACGCACAAACTGGCGCCGAGCAGACGCGAGCCACGCCCCAGGGTCAATGACTGCAGGGCACGGTGAAGCGGTGTCTGGGCAAAATTCATAGCGGGGTTTCCAGAGCGGCGTCGGTGCGCACGCCGCGCCAATGGTTGAAACGGTGACGCAGGCGGTCGAGGTACAGGTAGACCACCGGCGTCGTATAAAGGGTGAGGATCTGGCTGAAGACCAGGCCGCCGATGATGGTCAAGCCCAAAGGCTGGCGCATTTCCGCCCCCTCGGCACGGCTCACCAGCAACGGCAAGGCGCCGAGGATGGCCGCCAGGGTGGTCATCAGGATCGGCCGCAGGCGCAGCAGGCAGGCGCGGCGGATCGATTCCTCCGGCGACAGGCCTTGTTGGCGCTCCAGCTGCAGGGCCAGGTCGATCATCAGGATCGCGTTCTTTTTCACCACGCCAATCAGCAGGAACAGGCCCAGCAGCGAGATCAGGCTGAACTCGCCTCCGGTGACGTAGAGCGCCAGCAAGGCACCGACGCCGGCCGAGGGCAGGGTCGACAGAATGGTCAGCGGGTGAATGTAGCTTTCATACAGAATGCCCAGCACCAGGTACACCAGCACCAGCGCGCCCAGAATCATGAAGGGCTGGCCTTCTTGGGTCTTGGCAAAGGCGTCGGCGGTGCCACCGAGTTTGGCGATGACTTCCTCGGGCAGGCCAAGCTTGGCCACCGCCCGCTCCACTGCAGCCATGGCCTGGTCGGGGCTGTAGCCTTCGGCGACGTCGAAGGCGATGTCTTCGGAAGCGAACTGCCCTTCGTGGCTGACTCGGTCATTGGCCAAGCTGTTTTCGTAGTGGGCGATGGTCGACAACGGCACGCGGGCACCGTCGCTGGTGATCACCTGCACCTGTTCCAACGTGCTCGGGTCCCAGGCGTATTTCGGGTTGATCTCCAGCACCACCTGGTACTGGTTGAGGCTGTCGTAGATGGTCGAGATCTGCCGCTGGCTGTAGGCGTTGTTGAGCACCGTGGTCACCATGTCCATGTCGATGCCCAGGCGCTTGGCCTGATCACGGTCGACCACCAGGGTAACCTGCGGGGTACCCGCGCCATCACGGGCGTCGATGGCGGTCAGTTCGGGCAATGCGCGCACCGCCGCGACCACTTTCGGGAACCACTCGCGCAGGGCCGCCAGGTCGCCACTCTGCAAGGTATAGAGGTACTGCGACGACGTCTGGTCACGCCCACCGCCACCTAACTGCAGGTCCTGGTCGGCCATCAGGAACAGCCGCCCGCCGGGCACCTTGGGCATCTCTTTGCGCAGGCGCTCGATCACCTTCTGGGCATCCATCTTGCGTTCGCTGATCGGCTTCAGGCGCACAATCACCATCGCATTGTTGGTGCCACTGTTGCCGCCGATGAAGCCAGCAACACTCTGCACCGCAGGGTCGGCCAGCAAGGCGCGGCGGTAGGTTTCCATCTTCGGCTGCATCACGCTGAACGACAGGCCATCGTCACCACGGATAAAGCCAATCAATTGGCCGGTGTCCTGCTGCGGCATCAGCGTCTTGGGCACCACCACATACAACGCGATGTTGATACCGATGGTGGCCAGCAGGCTCAGCAAGGTCAGGCGCTTGTGCCGTAGCACCCAGCCGAGGCTGCGGTCATAGCCGTTGACCATGCGCTGATGAACCTTGTCGCTCCAGCGCTGCAGGCGGCTCTGTTCGGCCTGGTGCGGTTTCAGCCAACGGGCGCAGAGCATCGGCGTGAGGGTGAGCGAGACCACCAGCGAGACAATGATTGCAGCCGCCAGGGTGATGGAAAACTCCTGGAACAGGCTACGTACGATACCCCCCATGAACAGAATGGAGACGAACACCGCCACCAACGAAACGTTCATCGACAGCAGCGTGAAGCCCACTTCCTTGGCACCGAGGAACGCCGCACGCATCGGCGGCTGGCCGTCCTCAATGTGCCGGGAGATGTTCTCCAGCACCACAATGGCGTCGTCCACCACCAGGCCCGTGGCCAGGATCAGCGCCATCAGCGACAGGTTGTTGAGGGAGAAACCGCACAAGTACATGACCGCGAACGTGCCCACCAGCGATACCGGCACTGCCAGGCTCGGGATCAACGAGGCACGCAGGCTGCCGAGGAACAGGTAGACCACCAGAATCACCAGCCCTACCGCGATCAGCAGCGTGTGCTCGGCCTCCTTGAGGGTGGCCTTGATCACCAGCGAGCGGTCCATAGCCACATTCAGCTGCACGCTGGCTGGCAACAACGACTGCAACGCCGGCAACTGCGACTTGATCTGGTCGACTGTCTCGATGATGTTGGCGCCGGTCTGCCGGTTGACCACCAGCAACACCGCGCTCTGGTCGTTGAAGAAGCCGCTGTTGTAGCGGTTTTCAACGCTGTCTGTGAGGGTGGCCACGTCGGACAGGCGCAGGATGGTGCCGTTCTGCTGGCGTATCACTACCGGCTCGTAGTCCTTCGCCGTTTCCAACTGGTCATTCGCCCGCACCTCCCAACTGCGCTCGGCATCCTCGACGAAGCCCATGGGCCGGCGTTGGTTGGCGTTGGACACGGCGGTACGCACCTCGTCCAGCGACAGGCCGTACTGGTTGAGCAACTGCGGCTCCACCGAGATGCGCACGGCGGGCAGCGAACTGCCGCCGATCTGCACCTCCCCTACCCCGGATACCTGGGCCAGGCTCTGGGACAGGATGGTGTCAGCCAAATCGTACAACTGGCCTTTCTTCAGCACGTCAGAGGTCAACGACAGCACCATGATCGGTGCCTGCGAGGGGTTGATCTTCTTGTAAGTCGGCATGCTGCGCATGCCACTGGGCAGCAGGTTACGGGTGGCGTTGATCGCCGCCTGCACCTCACGCGCCGCACCGTCGATGTCACGGCCCATTTCGAAGCCGATGACCACCCGCGTCGAGCCCTGGTTAGAGCTACTGGTCAGCGTAGTGACGCCCGCGATACTGCCCAGCTTGCGTTCCAAAGGCGTGGCCACCGTGGCGGCCATCACCTCAGGGCTGGCGCCGGACAGGTTGGCCTGCACCACGATCACCGGGAAGTCCATCTGCGGCAGCGGCGCAACCGGCAACAGGCCGAAGCTGACGCCGCCCAGCAACATGATCGCCAGGCTCAGCAGCATCGTCGCCACCGGGCGACGAATAAACGGTCCGGACAGGTTCATGCCTCAGCCTGCTTGGCATCAGTGGCCGGGCGCCAGCGACGGGCCAGGCGGTCGAAGTACAGGTAGATGACCGGCGTGGTGAACAGTGTCAGCACCTGGCTGACCAACAGCCCGCCCACCATCACCAGGCCCAGCGGCTGGCGCAGCTCAGCACCGGACCCGGTCGCCAGCATCAGCGGCACGGCGCCGAACAGCGCGGCCAACGTCGTCATCAGAATCGGCCGGAAACGCAGCAATGCGGCCTGGTAGATGGCGTCCTGCGGGCTCATGCCCTGGTTGCGCTCGGCTTCCAGGGCAAAGTCGATCATCATGATCGCGTTTTTCTTGACGATGCCGATCAGCAGGATGATGCCGATGATGGCGATCATCCCCAGGTCATTGCCACTGATGAGCAGCGCCAGCAAGGCCCCCACCGCCGCCGAGGGCAAGGTCGAGAGAATGGTCACCGGGTGGATGTAGCTCTCGTAGAGCACACCTAGCACGATGTACATGGTCACCACCGCGGCGAGAATCAGCAGCAAGGTGCTCGACAGCGAGGCCTGGAAGGCTTCTGCAGCGCCCTGGAAGCGGGTCTGCACGCCGATCGGCATGCCGATGTCCTGCTGCACCTGTTCGATCACCTTGACCGCCTCGCCCAGCGACGCGCCATGGGCGAGGTTGAACGACATCATCACCGCCGGGAACTGGCCGATGTGCGAGATCGCCAACTGCGCCTGGCGCTGCTCGATACGGGCCAACGCCGACAGCCGCACCTGGCCGCCATCGGTGGCCTTGACGTGGATCGACTCCAAGGCCTGCGGCCCGATGCTGGCGGCGGCTTGCGACTGCAGCACCACGCGGTACTGGCTGGCCTGGGTGTAGATGGTCGAGATCTGCCGCTGGCCAAAGGCGTCGTACAAGGCGTTGGTGATCTGCGAAACCGAGATGCCTAGGCGGCTGGCCATGTCGCGGTCGATCACCAGGTACACCTGCAGGCCCTTGTCCTGAAGGTCGCTGGCCACATCGGCAAGCTCTGGGCGCTGTTGCAGCGCCTGCACCAGCTTGCCGCTCCACTGCGCCAGCAGGTCGGCGTCAGGTGACGACAGGCTGAACTGGTACTGAGTGCGGCTGACCCGGTCCTCGATACTCAAGTCCTGCACCGGTTGCATGAACAGGCGGATACCCACCAGCTTGTCGAGCTGCGGCTGCAGGCGGCTGATGACCTCGCCAGCGGTCACATCCCGCTCGCCGTGCGGCTTGAGGTTGATCAGCAGGCGCCCGCTGTTGAGCGTGGCATTGTCGCCATCCACGCCGATGTAGGACGACAGGCTCTGCACCGCCGGGTCCTGCAGGATCACCTTGCTCAGCGACTGCTGGCGTTCGCTCATGGCGGCGAACGAAGTCGACTGTGGCGCCTCGGAAATACCCTGGATGACGCCGGTATCCTGCACCGGGAAGAAGCCCTTGGGCACGGCGATGTACAGGACCACGGTGAGCCCCAGGCTGGCCACGGCCACCAGCAGGGTCAGCGGCTGGTGTTTGAGCACCCACTGCAGGCCACGGCCG
The DNA here is from genome assembly GCF_026240895.1 of Pseudomonas sp. DCB_AW. Taxonomy (NCBI): domain Bacteria; kingdom Pseudomonadati; phylum Pseudomonadota; class Gammaproteobacteria; order Pseudomonadales; family Pseudomonadaceae; genus Pseudomonas; species Pseudomonas sp. DCB_AW. Next base: position 3,089 of record NZ_JAPFCE010000101.1, on the reverse strand, counting down.
TAGTGTTCGATGAGCCAGTCGATCCAGGCGCCGCTGGCGCGGTAGAAACGGCCCTGCTCTTCTTCCTTGGGCTCACGTTTGAGCAACCGCGCGCACATCATGGGCGTGAGGGTCAACGACACGACCAGGGAAATCAGAATCGCCACCGCCAGGGTGATGGCGAACTCGCGGAACAGGCGGCCGACCACGTCGGCCATGAACAGCAGCGGAATCAGGACCGCGATCAGCGAGAAGGTCAGCGATATGAGGGTGAAGCCAATCTGCCGGGCGCCCTTGAGCGCGGCCTGCATCGGCGTTTCGCCTTCTTCGATGTGGCGGGAGATGTTCTCCAGCATGACGATGGCGTCATCCACCACGAAGCCGGTGGCGATGGTCAGGGCCATCAGGGTCAGGTTATTGACCGAGAACCCGGCCAGGTACATCACGCCAAAGGTGCCGATCAACGACAGCGGTACGGCGATCGAGGGGATGATGGTGGCGCTGAAACGGCGCAGGAACACAAAGGTGACCATGACCACCAGGACGATGGCGATCAGCAGCTCGTGCTGCACGTCCTTGACCGCGGCGCGGATGGTCTGGGTGCGGTCGGTCAGTACCGACACGTCCAGGCCGGCAGGCAGGTTGTCGGTGATCGAGGGGAGCAGTTCCTTGATCCGGTCGACCACCTCGATGACGTTGGCGCCCGGCTGGCGCTGGATATTCAGCAACACCGCCTGGTTTTCGTTGGCCCAGGCCGCGAGGCGCTCGTTTTCCGCACCATCGACGATCTCGGCGACGTCCTTCAGGCGCAGCGGCGCGCCATTGTTATAGGACAGGATCAGGTTGGCGTATTCCGCGGGGGAACGCAGTTGATCGTTGGCATCAAGCATCGACACCCGGGTCGGGCCATCGAAGTTGCCCTTGGGCTGGTTGACGTTAGACGCCCCGATCAGCGTCCGCACGTCCTCGAGGTTGAGGCCGTTGGCGGCCAACGCATCGACGTTGACCTTGATACGTACCGCCTGGCGCTGGCCGCCAGCGATGCTGACCATGCCCACGCCACTGATCTGGGCAAGCTTCTGGGCCACGCGGGTGTCGACTAGGTCGTTGAGCTTGGGCAGCGGCATGGTCTTGGAGGAGATGGCCAAGGTCAGCACAGGCGTGTCGGCCGGGTTGACCTTGTTGTAGACCGGTGGCGCCGGCAAGTCGCTGGGCAGCAAGTTGCTGGCAGCGTTGATCGCGGCCTGCACCTGTTGCTCGGCAACATCCATGTTCATGTCGAGGCTGAAACGCAACGTCAGCACCGACGCCCCGCCGGAGCTGGTCGAGGCCATCTGGGTCAGCCCCGGCATCTGCCCGAACTGGCGTTCCAGCGGCGCGGTGACCGCACTGGTCATGACTTGCGGGCTGGCCCCTGGGTACAGGGTCATGACCCGGATGGTCGGGTAGTCGACCTGCGGCAGCGCGGATACCGGCAGCAGCTTGTAGGCAATCAGGCCGGCCAGGACGATGGCCAGCATGCTCAGCGTGGTGGCGACCGGGCGCAGGATGAACAGGCGCGAGAGGTTCATGCGCCCGCCTTGCCTGCTTCACCGGCTTGGGCCGAGCCCTTGGCGTCCTGGCCCTGCAGGTGCTGGCCTGGGGTGGTTGGCACCTGCGAGCTGTCTTCGACCACCTCTACCTTGGTGCCTTCACGCAGGCGGTCGGTGCCTTCCAGCACCAGGCGATCGCCGGCAGCCAGGCCTTCAACGATCACGCTGTTCTCGCCATCGCTGGCGCCAACCTTGAGCTTGCGGATATTGACGGTGTTCTGGGCGTTGACCACATAGGCAAAGGTGCCATCGTTGCCAAACTGGATAGCCGCGGCCGGGGCCAGCACCACCTGTTTGAGGGTGTCGGCCAACAGGCGCACATTGACGAACTGGTTGGGGAACAGCGCCAGGTCCTTGTTCTCGAAGCGGCCCTTGAACTTGAGGGTGCCGGTGGTGGTGTCGATCTGGTTGTCGATACTGCCCAGTACCCCGGTGGACTGCAGCTTGCTGTCGCTGCGGTCCCACGCCTCGACCGGCAGGCTGGCGCCGCTGCGATAGCGCTCCAGCACGGTGCTCAGTTCGGTTTCTGGCAGGGTGAACGCGACGTTGATCGGCTCGGTCTGGGTGATGACCACCAGCGCGGTAGCGTCGTTGGCAGCCACCAGGTTGCCCAGGTCGAGCTGGCGCAGGCCTACCCGGCCATTGATCGGCGAGCGGATCTGGGTGAAATCGAGGTTCAGGCGCGCATCGCTGACCTGTGCCTGATTGGTCTTGACCAGGCCCTGGAATTGCGCGACCTGGGCTTCTGCGGTGTCGAGGGTCTGCTTGGCGATGCTGTCCTCGGCATACAGGCCTTTATAGCGCGCCAGGTCGACCTGGGCGTTTTTCAGCTGGGCCTGGTTCTGCGCCAGGGTGCCTTCGGCCTGCTGCAAGGCGATGCGGTAGCTGCGAGGGTCGATCTCGGCCAGCAGTTCACCAGCCTTGACCTGTTGGCCTTCCTTGAAGTGGATCTTGACCAGCTCACCGGCCACACGGCTGCGCACATTGACGGTGTTGGTCGCAGTGACCGTACCCAGCGCCTTGTAGTACAACGGGAAATCGCCCACCCGAACCGGCTCGACACGCACCGGCACCGGGTCGCTGGAAGCCCCGAAACCTGGGCGTCCGCCTTTGCCCATGCGCCCGCTGCTGGCTTCTTTATGTGCAGGCGATGCGGGCCACAGCCACCAGGCCAGCAAGGCCACCAGCAGCAGGATCAGCAGGCCGACGAGCCAGCGACGGGGGGAGCGGGAATTAGACGCTTGCATGGGTTGAACGAACCTTGTTCGGAGTGACGACTTGGGAGGGTTGAACGATAAGCACTGGCATCGTTTTAGCAAAGGCCCTTTACCAGAGGTTTACCTTTGCCTGACGTTGCCAAAACACTGAACTTTAAACGAAAACGGCCCGGAAATCGTTCCGGGCCGTTACAGGGTGTTGCTTGGAGCGGTGGGCGGGGCTGGAGTTCCGTTGCCTCTGCCGGCCTCTTCGCGGGTAAACCCGCTCCCACAGGATTACCACTGTTTCTAAGACCAGTGG
>NZ_JAPFCE010000100.1:0-15061 GCF_026240895.1 Pseudomonas sp. DCB_AW | reverse complement strand
TGCTTGATTGAAGGTCAGCCAGCGATCGCGGGTGAAACCTCGCAGGCGCGCCTCGGCCCACAGCAGTGGAATGTTGATGCCGGCGTAGGGGCGTCTGGTGATGGCGTTGATGGGAAAAGGGCAGTCACGTCCGCGCCCGCGCTAGCAGCGCCCGTGCCTTGTCACCAAACCGCTGCAGGTGTGAAGCCCGCCCTGGCTTGGCCTCTACCAAGCCCTGCTGCTTCACCCAATCCCGCCAGCGAATCCGCTCTTCGGTGACCACCCAGCCTTCTTGCCGGGCAAAGCTCTCTGCCAAGTAAAGCCCGCGTGTGCTCGCCGGCACCAGCTCGTCCTTTTTCAGCGTATAGAGCTCGGCCAACGGTCGGCCTTCTTCCAATGGCATCAGGTACAGGTCTGGGCGCTTGCGATTCAGCCGGGCCACCAACTGGTCACCTTCCAGGCGTTCGTCGACATGGAACAAGCTGAGCTTTTTGGCGTCCTTGGGCACCTGCAGGCGCATGTCATAGATCAGCTGCAACGAGGCGGTCGGCAAGTGCACGTAAGCCCGTGGCCGCTCCAGCAGCATCAGCTTGCCGCAATGCACCGGCCGTGCCGCGCCAGACTCCGGCGTCAGCACAAAAGGCAGCGCTTCGCGGTAGTGCAGTGCGGCGGCGTAGGGCGCCGGTAGCCAGGTGTCGTTGAAGCGCCCGCCCAGCCAGCCTTCCGGTGTTTCCAGCAAACACTCCTCGGCCACTTCCTGGACGGCGGTGTGCAGCGGCAAGTTGAGCTCTTGAGCGGGGACGTAGCCTGAAATCAGCTTCAGCACCACGTCGCCACGGTCCTGGCGCCGCTGGCGCACCAGTACCCAGTAATCACGGTTTTGCCAATGCAGGGTCAGGCGTACCGAAACGCCCAGGTTGGCCAGCTCGGCCACGAAACGCTGTGTGTCGGGCAACTGGATGGCCCTGCGCCGCTGTTGGGTCTGGGCGAAGTTTAGCGGCATGCCGATGCTCTGGTAGACCAGGCCTTCGGCAGTTGCCTCGACATGCAGCGGCAGTGTCTTGAAGTTGCTCGGGTTCTTGCGGATCAGCGTACGCGGCACGAGGTTCCTCCTCCTGTCGGACGCCCGCGAGGGCGGCTCAATGCTGGCCCAGAATTCGGGCCACGGTGGCCACGTTATGGGCCAGGTGCAAGGGATTGATGGTGCCGACGATAGCACTGCTGACCCCCGGGTGGGAGAACAGCAGCTCGAAACTGGCCTGCACCGGGTCAACCCCAGGCGCCAGGCAGATGTGCCCGCTGGCCAAGGCTTTTTTAACCAGAATCGCCTTGCCGTGCTCGGCAGCGTAGTCCAGCACCGGGCGTTCTGCCTGCTCGTTCAGGTTATAGGTGACCATGGCGCAGTCGCCCTGTTCCAGGGCTTTGAGGCCGCCGGCGACGGTCTTGCCGGACAGCCCGTAGCCGAGGATCTTGCCTTCCTGCTTGAGGGCGGCCAGTGTCTGGTAGACCTCTTGCTGTTCGAGGATGGCCAAGTCATTGCCGTCGGAATGCACCAACACCAGTTCGATGTGGTCGGTTTCCAGCAGGCGCAGGCTGCGTTCGACCGAGCGGCGGGTATGGGCGGCGCTGAAGTCGAAGTGGGAGAGCCCGTTGTCGAATTCTTCGCCGACCTTGCTGACGATCACCCACTCATCACGCTGGCCGCGCAGCAGTGGGCCAAGGCGCTCTTCGCTGCGGCCATAGGCCGGGGCGGTGTCGATCAGGTTGATACCCAGTTCGCGTGCCTGGGCCAGCAGCATGCGGGCCTCGTCATCGCCGGGGATGGTGAAACCGGTCGGGTACTTCACGCCTTGGTCGCGGCCCAACTTGACCGTGCCCAGGCCCAGGGGCGAAACGGTGAGGCCGGTGCTGCCCAGGGGGCGATGGAAGTCGTGCAGGGTCGGCAGGCTCATGGCAGCAGTTGCTCCCAAGCAGGTACGCCCAGCGCAGGGCGTGGTAGGCCAGAGAGATCGGCTTGGGCACTGGGGCGTATGCCATCGCGCTCAAGCTTGGCGATTACCCGGTCACTGAAGTCCGGGGCCAGCGCCAACTTGGTCGGCCAGCCCACCAGCAGGCGTTGCTGGTCGGCAATAAACGCGTTGTCCGGGCGTACCAGGCCCGACTGTGCCGGTTCGGCGCGGTCGACGCGCAGGGTGGCCCAGCGAATCTGGCTTTGGTCGACCCACGGCAGCAGGTTGCCGATTTCCTTTTGCGCTGCGGCAATCTGCGCGGCAGGCTCACGCGCCACGCCATCGGCCTCGGCCAGGTCGCCGCCGAGGTACCAGACCCACTGGCCATCCGCCGCCGGGTGGGTGGTAATGGTGACCCGTGGCTTGGGCCCACCGCCCAGGCAGTGTGCATACAGTGGCTTGAGGTTCGGCCCCTTGGCCATGACCATGTGCAACGGGCGACGTTGCATGGCCGGCTGGCTCAGGCCCAAGGCGTGCAGCACGTCTTCGGTGCCGGCGCCGGCGCTGAGCACGATACGTTGCGCACGGATTTCACGGTCGTCCACGCGCAGGCCAACCAGCTCGTCGCCATCACGCAGGGGTTCGATACGTTCGCCGGCGAGCAGGCTGTCGCCGGCCAGCTCGGCCAGGTTGGCCAGCAGGCTGGGCACGTCGATGACCAGCTCGGCCAGGCGATAGACCTTGCCCTTGAAGTCGCGGTCCTGCAGCGCAGGTGGCAGTTGCTCACCCTTGACCTGATCGACGCGGCCGCGCACGGCCTTGCTGGCAAAGAAGCTGGTGAGGTTACCGGCCAGGGTGCCGGGGGACCAGAGGTAGTGCGCGTCGGACAGCAGGCGCGTCTTGCCTAGCGGCAGCTCGCCATCGCCCGCCAAGGCCTCGCGCCAGCGTCGCGGCATGTCGGCGATCGCTTCCGAGGCGCCGGTCAGGGCGCCGTGCAGGGCGTACTTGGTGCCGCCGTGGATGATGCCCTGGGACTTGATGGTCTGCTCGCCACCCAGGCTGGCGCGTTCCACCAGCACGGTCGAATAGCCCTGGCGGCGCAACCGGGCATTGAGCCAGAGGCCTGCGACCCCGGCGCCGACGATCAGCACGTCAGTGGAAATGGCGGTTGGCATGGCGGTACCTCGAAGACTGGGACAGCTGGCAAGTATACAGCCCGCATCAATGCCCGGCAGTTTTCGAAAACAGCTGAATCACAACCACCCCGCCAACGATCATCGCCATGCCCAGCATTGCGGGCACATCCAGCTTCTGCCCGTAGATCACCAGCGCTGCCACACTGATCAGCACAATCCCCAGCCCCGACCAGATGGCATAAGCGATACCCACCGGAATGCTGCGCACCACCAGGGTCAGCATCCAGAAGGCAATGCCATAACCGACCACCATCAACAGCAATGGCAACGGCGTGCTCAGGCCCTTCACTGCTTTCATGGAGGCAGTGGCGATGACTTCGGCGCAGATGGCAATAGCGAGGTAGGTGTAGGCGTTCATGGCAATTCTCCGGTGACTAGTCGGGCATTCTAGACGCCGCCTGGATGCGGTAAAGTCATTACCTATCACCATGGGAGATAGGTTGATGGCGGAACACTGGAACCTCGACCAACTGCGCACCTTCGTCCGCGTCGTCGAGCTGCGCTCGTTCTCCGCCGTTGCCCGTGAGCAGCGCAAAGCGCAGTCGGCAATCAGCACTGCAATCGCCATGCTTGAAGCCGACCTGGGCGTGACCCTGTTCGACCGCAGCAGCGGCCGCCAGCCCAAGTTGACCGAAAACGGTACCGCGCTGCTGGAGGACGCCCGCGAGCTGCTGCGCCAATGCGAGCGCCTCGACGGCCGTGCCCTGGCCCTGATGCGTGGGCAGGAAGCCCTGCTGCGTGTCGCCCAGGACGAGGCCATGCCCTATCAACCGGTGATCGACAGCCTCGATGAACTGGCCAGCCGCTACCCGTACCTGGAAGTGCAACTGGCCAGCGGCGCCCAGGGCGATGTGGCGCGCAAGTTGGTGGAGCGGCGTGCCGACCTTGGCCTGTTCTTTCATCACGAAAGCATGCCGGCATCGCTGGAGCGTCGTGCCTTGGGCAGTGTGGAAATGGTCACGGTGTGCGCGGTCGGCCATCCACTGGCGCAGCAGGCCAAGGTCAACCGCCAGCAGTTGGCGCGCCATCGCCAGCTATTGATCGCCCCGCAACAGAGTGGCTACCCCGGCGGCGAGGCGATCAGCCCGCAGATCTGGCGTGCCGACAGCTTCTACGCCATGGCCGAGCTGCTGATGCGTGGCCTGGGCTGGGCGTGGTTGCCCCGGCACGTGGTGCAGTACCCCACTTACCAGGCGCACATGGTCGAGCTCGCCAGCGAGTGGCGGCCACCGGCACTGGTCGTAGAACTGGCTTGGCGCCGTGACGAGCCATTGGGGCCTGCCGCGCAATGGCTGGCCGAGCGCTTTGCGGTGCACCTGCGCGCGATCGGGTAAACTTCGCCGCCATGAACAGAACTCTTTACACCTTGCTGTTTCACCTGGGCCTGCCACTGGTTGCGCTGCGCCTGTTCCTGCGGGCGCGCAAGGCACCGGCCTACGGCCAGCGCATCGGCGAGCGCTTTGCCTTCGGCCTGCCGCCCATGCGCCAGGGCGGCATCTGGGTGCATGCGGTGTCGGTGGGCGAAAGCATTGCCGCCGCGCCCATGGTGCGGGCGCTGCTGAAGGCCTACCCAGGCCTGCCGATCACGCTTACCTGCATGACCCCGACCGGGTCGGAGCGCATTCGTGCGATGTTCGCCGATGAACCGCGTGTGCAGCATTGCTACCTGCCCTACGACCTGCCGTGGGCGGCCGGGCGTTTTCTCGACCATGTGCAGCCGAAGCTGGGCATCATCATGGAAACCGAACTGTGGCCTAACCATATTCACCAGTGTGCCAAGCGTGGCATCCCGGTGGCGCTGGCCAATGCGCGGTTGTCCGAGCGCTCGGCCCGTGGTTATGGGCGTTTTGCCAAGTTGACCCGGCCGATGCTCGCCGAGATGAACCTGATCGCGGTACAGACCGAAACCGAAGCGCAGCGCTTTCGCGACCTGGGCGCGCGCCCTGAATGCGTGCAGGTGACCGGTTCGATCAAGTTCGACCTGAAGGTCGATGACCAGTTGCTGCCGCGCGCCAAGGCGCTGCGCGAGCAATGGGGCGCCAGCCAGCGCCCGGTATGGATTGCCGCCAGCACCCATGAAGGTGAAGACGCGCTGATCCTGCAGGCACATCAGAAGCTGCTGCAGGTGCACGGCGATGCGCTGCTGATCCTGGTACCACGCCACCCCGAGCGGTTCGATGCAGTGCATGCCCTGTGCAGCGAACAGTTCACCACCGTGCGCCGCTCTGCCGGCACCCCGGTCGATGACCAGGCCCGCGTGCTGCTTGGCGATACCATGGGCGAGTTGCTGTTCCTCTACGCCCTGGCCGACATCGCCTTCGTCGGCGGCAGCCTGGTCGCCACTGGCGGCCACAACCCGCTCGAGCCCGCAGCACTGGCTTTGCCGGTGATCATGGGGCCGCATGTGTTCAACTTCCTGGAGATCAGCGCGATGCTGAAGGACGCCGGGGCGCTGCAGCAGATCGAAGATGCCGACGGGCTGGCCGAGGCGGTACGGCGGTTGATCGAGTTGCCGCAGGATCGTCAGCGCATGGGCGAGGCAGGCAGGGCGGTGATGCGGGCAAACCAGGGCGCCTTGCAGCGGTTGCTGGATGGGCTGGGCGCGCTTATCCGCTGAGATAGGCGATTGCTTCTTCGCGGGTAAACCCGCTCCCACAGGGGTGGTGCTTTCCTTGCGAGCTGCACGAAACCAGTGGGAGCGGGTTTACCCGCGAATGGCGCGACATCTATCTCAGGGCCTGCGCTCGAAGTTCTTCGCCGCCGCCGCCGCCAGGTCCGGTGGCAGGAAGTCCTTGTCCGGGTTGTAGTCAGGCTTCAGGTAGCGCCCGAGGTCTTGCAGGTCTTGCGGGCTCAGGGTTCCCGCCGCCTGCTTCAGGCTCAGGTTGTCGAGAATGTAGTCATAGCGGCTGTTGTTGTAATCACGCACCGATGTGTACAGCTGGCGCTGGGCGTCGAGTACGTCGACGATGTTGCGGGTACCGACCTGGTAGCCGATTTCGGTGGCTTCGAGCGCGCTCTGGTTGGAAATGATCGACTGTTTGCGTGCCTGCACCTGTTCCACATCGGTGTTCACCGCGCGGTGCAGGTTGCGGGTGTTTTCCACCACCTGGCGGCGCAGGCTTTCGCGCTGTTGCTCGCTCTGGCTCAGGCGCTGGTAGGCCTCGCGCACTTGCGAGCTGGTCAGGCCGCCACTGTAGATGGGGATGTTCAGTTGCAGGCCGATACTGGTCTGTTCCACATCGCTGCCATAACGCACGTTTGGCTGCGCGGGCGAGTTGGTGAAGCCCAGGCTGTCGTTATCGCCTTTCTGGTATTTGGCGACCGCATCCACGGTTGGGGCATGGCCGGCCTTGCGCTGGCGCAGGGTTTCTTCGGCGGCATCGACGGCATAGTTGGTCGCCAGTAGGTTGAGGTTCTGGCGGGCAGCGGTTTCTACCCAGGACTTGGCGTCATTGGGCGTAGGCACCTGGATCGGTAAGGTGTGGACCACACCCTGGATCGACGAGTACTCGCGGTTGGTCAACGTCACCAGCGCCTCGAAGGCATCCTGCACCTGGCGTTCGGCGATGATCCGGTTGGCCCGGGCCGTGTCGTAGCTGGCCTGGGACTGCAAGACGTCGGTCTTGTCGGAAAGGCCCACGTCGAAACGTTCGTTGGACTGGTCGAGCTGGCGCTTGAAGGCGGATTCCTCGGCCTTGGTCGCGGCCAGGTTGTCCTGGGCCCGGAGCACCGCAAAGTAGTTTTGCGCGGTTTGCAGAATCAGGTTCTGCTCAGTGGCAGACAATTCCAGCGCCGCCTGTTCGTTGACCGCCTCGGCCGCCTGCAACTGGAACCAGCGGTCGGCACGGAACACCGGCTGCGCCAGGGTGGCGCTCCAGGAGTTGCCGCTGCGGTTGGCGGTGAGGGACGGCTCGTCGAGCTTGGTGCGGGTGTTCATCATCTCGGCACCGGCCGACAGGTTCGGCAGCAGGCCGGCGCGGGCCTGTGGGACGACTTCGCGGCGGGCGCCATAATCGGCGCGGGCTGCCGCAAGATCGGCGTTGTTGTCGACCGCTTCCTGGTAGACGCTGACCAGGTCGGTTTTAACCGTCATGGGCATTTCTGCTGCCCAGGCCATTCCGTTGGACGCACAAGACACGGCTATCGCCAGTGAGAGTTTGCGCAGCATAGAGGCAATCCTTGTACGAAATATAATTACTGAACTGTTGAGTATCGAGCGATGGGCCAGTGTAGTGCCATGCGCCCCCGGCAACAATCGCCCAGTGCGCCTTTCATCATCACCCGTATTTACCCGCTTGGCTTTGCCGACCACTCCAGTCTAGACTGCGCATGTTCTTGTCGGGGTGCCTTGAAGCAAAGGCTGAGATCGCAAAGTTGCGGATCCCGTTGAACCTGATCAGGTTAGCGCCTGCGTAGGGAACAAGATTGCTCGCCTTCCCGGGGAGCCTCTTGTGCCAGGTCCGGGAATGTCTCAGCTGCAAGCAGCTTACGGCACCCCCATGTATCCGGCACTGCACACCCGTAAAGGGGTGCGTCCGCGTCTTTCAGGTTCTCCCCGACATTCCATCCGCTAGGAAGCTGTCTGGAGAGCCCGTGATGAGCAAACAAGAAAAAACGATCAACCTCAGCGAATCGGCACAAGTCGATCAGCAGTCCGTGCAACCGTTCCCCCGTTCGCGCAAGGTCTATGTCGAAGGCTCCCGCCCGGACATCCGCGTGCCCATGCGCGAAATCAGCCTGCACGACACCCCTACCGATTTCGGCGGCGAGACCAACGCCCCGGTGCTGGTCTACGACACTTCCGGCCCCTACACCGACCCTAACGTCATCATCGACGTGCGCAAAGGCCTGGCCGACGTGCGTTCGGCCTGGATCGACGCGCGTGGCGACACCGAGCGCCTGGGCGGCTTGAGTTCCGACTTCGGCCAACAGCGCCTGAACGATGCAGAGCTGGCCAAGCTGCGCTTCAACCACGTGCGCAACCCGCGCCGCGCCAAGGCGGGCGTCAACGTCTCGCAGATGCACTATGCCCGCCAGGGCATCATCACCGCCGAGATGGAATACGTTGCCATCCGCGAGAACATGAAGCTGCAGGAAGCCCGCGCCGCCGGCCTGCTTGACCAGCAGCACGCGGGCCACAGCTTCGGCGCCAACATCCCGAAAGAAATCACCCCCGAGTTCGTCCGCGAAGAAATCGCCCGCGGCCGCGCGATCATCCCGGCCAACATCAACCACACCGAGTTGGAGCCGATGATCATCGGCCGCAACTTCCTGGTGAAGATCAACGGCAACATCGGCAACAGCGCCCTGGGCTCCTCGATCGAGGAAGAAGTGGCCAAGCTGACCTGGGGGATTCGCTGGGGTTCGGACACGGTCATGGACCTGTCCACCGGCAAGCACATTCACGAAACCCGCGAGTGGATCATCCGTAACTCGCCCGTGCCGATCGGTACCGTGCCGATCTACCAGGCCCTGGAAAAAGTCGGCGGTGTCGCTGAAGACCTGACCTGGGAGCTGTTCCGCGACACCCTGATCGAGCAGGCCGAGCAGGGCGTGGACTACTTCACCATCCACGCCGGTGTGCTGCTGCGCTATGTGCCGCTGACCGCCAAGCGCGTTACCGGCATCGTCAGCCGGGGCGGTTCGATCATGGCCAAGTGGTGCCTGGCGCATCACCAGGAAAACTTCCTGTACACCCACTTCGACGAAATCTGCGAAATCATGAAGGCCTACGACGTCAGCTTCTCGCTGGGCGACGGCCTGCGTCCGGGCTCGATTGCCGACGCCAACGATGCTGCGCAGTTCGGTGAGCTGGAAACCCTCGGCGAGCTGACCAAGATCGCCTGGAAGCACGACGTGCAGTGCATGATCGAAGGCCCGGGCCATGTGCCGATGCAGTTGATCAAGGAGAACATGGACAAGCAGCTCGAATGCTGCGACGAGGCGCCGTTCTACACCCTTGGCCCGCTGACCACCGACATTGCGCCGGGTTACGACCACATCACCTCCGGTATCGGCGCGGCGATGATCGGCTGGTTCGGTTGCGCCATGCTGTGCTACGTGACGCCCAAGGAGCACCTGGGCCTGCCGAACAAGGATGACGTCAAGACCGGCATCATCACCTACAAGATCGCCGCCCATGCCGCCGACCTTGCCAAAGGCCACCCGGGCGCGCAGATTCGTGACAACGCCTTGTCCAAGGCGCGTTTCGAGTTTCGCTGGGAAGACCAGTTCAACCTTGGCCTCGACCCGGACACCGCCCGCGCGTACCACGACGAAACCTTGCCTAAGGAATCGGCCAAGGTCGCGCACTTCTGCTCGATGTGTGGGCCGAAGTTCTGCTCGATGAAAATCACCCAGGAAGTGCGTGAGTACGCCGCCAAGATCGAAGCCGTGGACGTGACGGTTGAAGAAGGCATGCGTGAGCAGGCCGAGCGGTTCCGCCAGGAAGGCAGCCAGTTGTACAAAAAAGTGTAAGGCAATCCGTCACCACCGTGGGAGCGGGCTTGCCCCGCGAAAGCGTCAGCTTGGCCAGCGCGATTGGCAGGCCAGACGCCTTCGCGGGGCAAGCCCGCTCCCACCGTTGGATGCCTGTTCATCCCAATCTTTGCGGCGATCACAACAATGACCACCCCCAGCCATTTTTCCCCGGACCACCCGGTCCCCACCAGCCAACGCATCTTCGGCTTCGGCGACCTGTTCTCACTGTGGTTCTCCCTCGGCATCGGCTTGATGGTGCTGCAGGTCGGCGCCATGCTTGCTCCAGGCATGGGCCTTGCCAGCGCGGTGCTGGCCATCGCCCTTGGCACCGGTGTGGGCGTGCTGTTACTCGGGGCGGCGGGTGTCATCGGCAGCGACACTGGCCTGTCTGCCATGGGCACCCTGCGGCTCAGCCTGGGCAGCCATGGCGCCCGCTTGCCGGCAGTGCTCAACCTGCTGCAGCTGGTGGGTTGGGGGGCGTTCGAGATCATCGTCATGCGCGACGCGGCCAGCCTGCTCGGCGCGCGTACCTTCGGTGAAGGCAGTGCGTGGAACAGCCCTATGCTCTGGACCCTGTGCTTCGGCGCCCTGGCGACCCTGCTTGCAGTCAGCGGGCCGCTGGCGTTCGTGCGCAAGGTGTTGCGCACGTGGGGCATCTGGGTGCTGTTGGGCGCGTGCCTGTGGCTGACCTGGAACCTGTTCGCCAAAGCCGACTTGGCCGACCTGTGGCAACGCGCCGGTGACGGCTCGATGTCGCTGGCCGTCGGCTTCGACATCGTTATCGCCATGCCGCTGTCGTGGTTGCCGCTGATCGCCGACTACTCGCGGTTCGCCCGCAGCGGCAAGCGCGTGTTCGGCGGTACCGTGCTGGGCTACTTCATCGGCAATACCTGGCTGATGAGCCTGGGCGTCGCCTACACCTTGGCCTTTGCCCCCAGCGGCGAAGCCAATGCCTTGCTGCTGGCCCTGGCAGGTGCTGGGCTGGGTATACCGTTGCTGTTGATTCTGCTGGACGAGTCGGAAAAAGCCTTTGCCGACATTCATTCGGCCGCCGTTTCCACCGGCGTGCTGGTACGCCTGAAAGTCGAGCACCTGGCGCTGGCCATTGGTGTGCTGTGCACCCTGATCGCGCTGTTCGCGCCACTGGCCCAGTACGAAAACTTCTTGCTGCTGATCGGTTCGGTATTTGCGCCGCTGTTCGGCGTGGTGCTGATGGACCACTACGTGATCCGTCACCGCCGCCTGCCGTCACAGGTCGATGGCTTGCACTGGCAGGCGTTGCTGGCCTGGGCCGTGGGTGTGGCGGCTTATCACCTGATTGCCGCGCAAGCACCGGACCTGGGCGCAACCCTGCCGGCGCTAGTGCTGGCAGGTGTGCTGCATGCGCTACTGAGCTTCAGCCGCGGCCGGGAAACAGCTCGGGCTTGATCACGCCGTTCAGGCGCGGGTAGGGGATCTTCAGCTCGACGTGGCCCATGGAGTAGGGCGCGATGGCATAGACCTCATACTTGACCACCACCGCGCCGTACGTCAGGGCGATGTGCGGCGACCGCTTGAAGGGCCAGGTCTTGACGAAGTCGGCGTCCTTGTCCATGCCGACGCTGATCATCCACGCGCGGTGCGACTCTTCGACGGTCTTCCAGAAGGTCTCTTCCTGGCCGGGCACCAGCATGTCCTGCAGGGTCAGTACCTTGTCCAGCTTGCGCGAATAGTTGATGAAGCCGCGCCCTGGCATGCCATGGGCGCCACCGCTGTCCAGGTAGCTGGACAGTTCGATGATCACCAGCCCGTCATGCTGTTCGCGTACCTTGGCTTGCAAGTAGCTGCTGTTGCGCTTGTCGGCGCTGGCCAGGTACTGCTGCTCATACGCCTGCAGGGTGGTTGGCGCGGCGCCGTGCTGGTTGTCTTCGGTCAGCTGCAGCAGGCGCTGTTCGACGATGGCGTCGAGCTTGGGCTGGGCCGGGAAGTGAAGGGTGTCGATGTTTACCAGCGGGCAGTCGCTTTCGCTGCAGCCGGGTTTGACGTGCTCCCAGGCGTCACGCTTGACCTCGAGCGGGGCCCGGTAGTTGGGCGTGAACAGACTCTGGCAGGCACCCAGGGCCAGTGCCAGCACAGCCACGGAAGTCAGTTTGACAAGTGTCATGATGATCCTTGCAGAACAGGGAAAAGTCGGCCTTTGACCGTCGGCGCGACCGTCAGTTCGCCACTAAGCTAACAGACAGAAGGCGCGCTGTCCCGACTGCGCGAACGGTTGCCGGAAAGGGGTGAAACGCGCCAAAGTGCGGAGTAGGATGGCGCGATGCAGTATTTGAGGCCATGAGGATTTCCATGTCAGACGCGTTGAATTCAGTGCCCAAGGGCTTCGAGCTCATCGAGCGGGCCAATTGCTTCCAGGGCTTTTATAAGCTCGACAAGCTTCGCCTGCGCCATGAACTGTTCGCCGGGGGCATGGGCCGCGAGATCAGCCGCGAACTGTTCGTGCGCCACGATGCGGTTTGTGTATTGCCCTACGATCCACTGCGTGACGAGGTGGTGCTGATCGAGCAGTTTCGTGTCGGTGCGCTCGACAAGGTCGCCAACCCTTGGCTGATCGAGATGGTCGCCGGGCTGATCGACAAGGACGAGCAACCTGAAGAGGTCGCACACCGCGAGGCCGAAGAAGAGGCCGGGCTTACGTTCAGCGCTTTGTGGCCAATGACCCGCTACTTCCCATCGCCCGGTGGCAGTGACGAATTCGTCCACTTGTTCCTGGGGCGCTGCACCAGCGAGGGCGCGGGCGGCCTGCATGGCCTGGAAGAAGAGGGCGAAGACATTCGCGTGCGTGTGTGGTCGTTCGAGGATGCCTTGCAGGCCGTGCGTGATGGCCGTATCTGCAACGCCGCGACGATTATCGGCCTGCAATGGCTGGCGCTTAACAGAGACGAAGTTCGAGGTATGTGGAAGTGAACCTGCTGCGCGAGCGATATCGGGTTGACCTGGTCGGGCTGCAAGCAGCCTGCGAGGCCAATTACGCCCGGCTGATGCGTTTGTTACCAGACATGCGCACTACCCAGAGCTCGCGTCGCATCGGCATGACCCAGGGCGACCAGATGCTCGGTGTGCTGGTGCTCGATGTCGTGCTGGCCTGCCCTTATACCACCACCCTGCACGTGCGCCAGGAACACAGCTTGCCGTGGCTGCCGGTGCCGCACCTTGAGGTGCAGGTGTACCACGATGCACGCATGGCCGAGGTGGTCAGCGCCGAGCATGCCCGGCGCTTGCGCAGCATTTACCCTTATCCGAATGCGGGTATGCACCAGCCGGACGAAAAAGCGCAGCTCAACCTGTTCCTCGGTGAATGGCTGAGCCACTGCCTGGCCTGCGGTCATGAACTGGCAAGTGTTCGCTGAAATGTGATGTGCGTCGGTTTCGGGTGTTTGCTCGCAACCGTTGCGCAGCCATAATTCGTGCTGAATCCGTTCGAGGAGACGGCCGTTGCCGCACCTAGACCCAACCCGCCCCGTGCATGTGGTGCAACTCACCGATGCCCACCTGTTCGCCGACCCGGCCGGTACCCTGCTTGGCCTGAACACCCGTGACAGCCTGCGCCATGTGGTCGCCCAAGTGCGCCGCGAGCAGCCGCCCATCGATTTGCTGCTGTGCACCGGCGATCTGTCCCAGGATGCCAGCGTTGCTTCCTATGAGGCGTTCCGTGAGCTGACCGCACCGTTCGCCGTGCCCACCCGCTGGTTGCCGGGTAACCATGACGAGGCGCAGGTAATGGCGCAGGTGGCGCCGGAGCTGGTGCAGGCGGTAACCGACATTGGCGCATGGCGCGTTGTCATGCTCAATACGGCCGTGCACGGTGCTACCCACGGTTTTCTGGAAGACGACCAACTGGCCGCGTTGGAATCAGCCTTGAAACAGGCCGGTGAGCGCCATTGCCTGGTGTGCTTCCACCATCAGCCGGTGGACATCGGCTGCGCCTGGATCGCGCCCATCGGGCTGCGCAATGCCCAGGCATTGTTCGCCATCGTTGAACGTTATCCACAGGTGCGGGCGTTGCTCTGGGGGCATATCCACCAGACGTGGGATGAACTGCGCGATGGGCTGCGCTTGATGGCCACGCCGTCGACCTGCATTCAGTTCGCGGCGCAAAGCGAGGACTTCAAGGTGAGCGAAGAGCAGCCTGGCTATCGCTGGTTGCGCTTACATGCCGACGGGCGGTTGGAGACGGGCGTGGAGCGGGCACGGGACTTCGAGGTGAAACTGGACTTCGACAGCCCGGGGTATTGAACTTCAGGCAATACATCTTCCTTGTAGGAGCAGCCTTGTGCTGCGAAGAGGCCAGCTGCAAAAACACCGATCTTGGGTCTTGCCACCGGCCTCTTCGCAGCACAAGGCTGCTCCTACACGGAAAGCGCCCTTTGAATGCCCGGAAGTGCCTGAAGAAAGTGTTGCGAAATCCCCCTCACTGCGTCAAAACCCGGCGAACGCGCTACTCTGCGCGTCCCTGCGCCAGCGAAACCCTGGATTATCGCCACGCCGAGCGCTATTACCGAGCGTGTGCATTGCGCATCCAAGCCGGTGGCGACCACAGCTTCCAGGGCTTTGTCGAGCGCCTGCCTACACTGCTGGCCTGTGCCGGGATTGCCCCGGGCGCGTATGCTCGACTTTTCCGTGCTCTGAGCTTTGTACCTAGCACTTTTGCATTCACCTGACTGACGACAAGACCCCATGGCCAATCCCAGCACTAGCGCCTATAACTCAGACTCCAACGAAGTCCTCTCGGGCCTTGATCCGGTACGCAAGCGACCGAGCATGTACACCGACACCAGCGGACTGAACCACTTGGCCTATGAAGTCGTCGACAACAGTGTCGACGAAGCCCTGGCCGGTCACGTCCGTTCGAGGCAGGTCATCCTCCATCAACACGGCCGTGCACGGAGCTACCCACGGTTTCCTGGAAGACGACCAACTGGCCGCGCTGGAATCTGACTTGAAACAGGCCGGTTAGCGCCATTGCCTGGTGTGCTTTCACGATCAGCCGGTGGACATCGGCTGCGCCTGGATCGCGCCCATCGGGCTGCGCAATGCCCAGGCATTGTTCGCCATCGTTGAACGTTATCCTCAGGTGCGGGCGTTGCTCTGGGGGCATATCCACCAGAGGTGGGATGAACTGCGCGAGGGGTTGCGCTTGATGGCCACGCCGTCGACCTGCATTCAGTTCGCGGCGCAAAGTGAGGACTTCAAGGTGAGCGAAGAGCAGCCTGGCTATCGCTGGTTGCGCTTGCATGCCGACGGGCGGCTGGAGAGCGGCGTGGAGCGGGCACGGGACTTCGAGGTGAAACTGGACTTCGACAGCCCGGGGTATTGAGCTTCAGGCAATACATCTTCCTTGTAGGAGCAGCCTTGTGCTGCGAAGAGGCCAACTGCAAAAACGCCGATCTTGGTTCTTGCCACCGGCCTCTTCGCAGC
>NZ_JAPFCE010000010.1:0-138149 GCF_026240895.1 Pseudomonas sp. DCB_AW | reverse complement strand
GGCGCTTTCGAAACGGTTGCCGCGACCGCGCTGCGCAAGGGCGATGTGGTCAAGGTGATCGCGGGTGAACTGATCCCGGGTGATGGTGAGGTAATCGAACCGTCCTGGTGGGAGCGGGTTTACCCGCGAAGAGGCCGGCACAGTCAGCACTAAACGAAAAAGGCGACCCGAAGGTCGCCTTTTCCAGAACCGCTACAGCCGAATCAGAACTCGTGATCCGCAGTGTCCGGGTTCAGGTTGGCAATGCCCAGCTTGCCTGCAGCCTGTTCGATCGCGCCGGTCTGCTTGACCAGCGAGGCGATGGCGTCACGCACGACTTGGTTGCCAGCGGCGTTGTCGGCAGCGATCAGTTGGTCGTAGTGCTCGCCTTTCAGGGCGTGGTCGACGATCACCTGGATCTTCGCTTCGGTGGCTTCCAGGTCGGCCTTCAGGGTGGCGTCGGTAGCCGGGTCGACCTTGGCCACCAGCGACGACAGGCTCGGGCCGGTCAGCTTGGTGCCATCCGGGCGGGTGTACTCGCCCAGGTAGACGTTGCGGATACCCTTGGCGTCGTAGAAGTGCGAGTAGTGGGTGTTGTCGCTGAAGCAGTCTTGCTCGTCTTCAGGCGAGTTGGCTTCCAGCGAGACCTTCATGCGCTCGCCCGCCAGTTCGCCCAGCGACAGGCTGCCCATGCCGAACAGCATCTTGCGCAGGCCGTCGTTGACCGGTTCGGCTTCCAGGGTGGCGCGGTAGTTGTCGGCAACGTTCGGTGCCCAGTTGCCAACCATCTCTTCGAGGTCCTTGACCAGCAGGTCGGTGGCCGCCTTCAGGTAGGCACGACGGCGGTCGTTGTGGCCGCCAGTAGCACCGTTGCCTTCCAGGTAGTCGGAAGCAGGGCGGTTGCCAGCGCCTGGGCCGGTGCCGTTCAGGTCCTGGCCCCAGAGCAGGAATTCGATGGCGTGGTAGCCGGTGGCGACGTTGGCTTCGGAGCCGCCCAGCTCGTTCAGGCTGGCCAGCTTCTCTGGGGTGATGTCCTTGACGTCGACCTTCTCTTCGCCGACCTGGATCTCGGTGTTGGCGATGATGTTGGCGCTGGCCGCCGGGTTGCCCAGGGCGTGCTCGTAGCTCTTGTCGACGTAGTCGATCAGGCCTTCGTCCAGGGGCCAGGCGTTAACTTGACCTTCCCAGTCGTCGATGATGGTGTTGCCAAAGCGGAAGGCTTCGCTCTGCAGGTAAGGTACGCGCGAGGCGGCCCAGGCGTCCTTGGCGGCTTTCAGGGTTTCGTCGTTGGGCTTGGCCAGGAACGCGTCGACTGCCGTCTGCAGGGCCTTGGCGGTGCTCAGCGAGTCGCTGTAAACGGCGTAGACCATGTCGGCGTAATGCTGGACCACGGCCTTGCCGGCCGCTTCATCGACAGCCCCAGGCGCGGCGGCGGTGGTGCTGGCGGCAGCAGGCGCTTGCGCTTGCGGAGCAGCGGCCTTGTCATCCTTTTCGCCACATCCGGCGAGCGCGATGGCGATGGCCAGCAGACTGGCGGAGGCCAGAGGCATTCGAATCATTGTTGGTTTCCCTGCGTCGTGTGGTTGGACCGTGCGCCATGGCACGCGAAACCGCAACATCATGCGAAAGATTTGCATTTGCTGTAAAGAGGCGAGCGCGCAATTCATGTAAATGCCCGTCACGGCCTGTAACCGGGGCCGTCAGGGCTACAGCATGGACACCTGATTGCGCTGTGCCTGCTTGAGGTAACTGGTCAGCTCGCGGGCTGACAGTGGCTTGCTGTAGTGGTAGCCCTGACCCTCATGGCAACCCTGGGCGATGATGTAGGTCTCCTGCTCGGCGGTTTCCACGCCTTCAGCGATAACCTGCATGCCCAGGCTTTTGCCCAGCTGGATGATGGCGCGCACGATGGTGGCGTCGTCATCGTCGTCGAGCAGGTCCTGGACGAAGCTCTTGTCGATCTTGATCTTGTCCAGCGGCAACGACTTCAGGTAGCTGAGCGACGAGTAGCCGGTACCGAAGTCATCAATGGCGATCAGTGCCCCGGAGCGGCGCAGGCTGAGCAGGTGCTGGGCGGCGGTGCTGATGTCTTCCATCAGGCCGGTCTCGGTCACTTCCAGCTCCAGGCTGCGCGGCGGCAGGCGGTAGGCCTGCAGCAGGTTGTTGACCACGCGTGGCAGTTCGCTGTGGTGCAACTGCACGGTCGACAGGTTGACCGCCATGCGCAGGTCGCTGAAGCCCAGGTCGTGCCATTCGCGCAGCTGCCGGCAGGCCTGGTCGAGTACCCATTCGCCGATGGTGATGATGTTGCCGTTCTGCTCGGCCAGCGGGATGAACTGATCGGGCGGGACCATGCCCAGCTCCGGGTGTTGCCAGCGCAGCAGGGCCTCGACGCCAACCACGCGGTGGTCGCGGTAGCTGATCTGCGGCTGATACACCAGGTAGAGCTGATTGCGCGGCAGGGCTTCGCGCAGGTCTTTTTCCAGCTCGCGGCGGCGGCGCATCTCACTGTCGACGCTGGCGATGTAGAACTGGTAACGGTTGCGTGAGCGGGCCTTGGCCAGGGTCATGGTCTGTTCGGCTTTTTGCAGCAGCTTCTCGGTGCTGTCGCCGTCTTCGGGGAACAGGGTGATGCCGATGGTGGCACGCAGGCGGATCTGCTGATGGTCGAGGTCGAAGGGCACCTCCAGGTCATCGAGGATGCTCTGGGCCAGCTCGGCAGCCTCATAGGGCTGCTCGATGTTGGCCTGAACCAGGGCGAACTGGTCGCCACCCAAGCGCGCCAGCGCCCCCAGGCGGCCACTGTGGGCGCGCAGGCGGTCGGCCAGGGCCAGCAGCAACTGGTCACCGACCTGGTAGCTGAACTGCTCGTTGATGCCTTTGAAATCGTCCAGGCCCACGCACAGCACTGCGACGCGATGCTGCAGGCGGCCGCCGTCGACAAGGATCTTGTCCAGCTGTTGCTGCAGTTGCTGGCGGTTGGGCAGGCCGGTGAGGAAGTCGTACTGGGCCATGCGTTGCAGGCTGTTCTCGGCCTCGTGGCGCAGGTGCGTATTGCGCTCGATGGAGGCGAGCAGCTGGTTGGCCGTGTTCACCCACAGCCCCAGTTCGTTTTTTTCGTGGCCCTTGAGCAGCGGGATCTGGTGCTGGCTGGGGCGATCGGGGTTGATCTGGGTAAGGTGCTCGATGATTTTCGACAGTGGCTTGGTCAGCAGCCAGTGGTAGACCAAGTACAACACCAGGCCCATGGCCAGGGCGCGTAGCACGCCGGAGATGAAGATGATCACCGCGTTGATCAAAAAATCTTCGCCGTACGACGAGGTGTCGAGGGTGATGCTCAGGTCGCCGTAGTATTCGCTGTAGGGGCCGCGGCCGACCAGTTGGGTGGTGTAGGTGCGTTCCTGGCCGAGGATCAGGTCGGTCAGCCAGCGCATGGACATGTCCTGCAGCGGGCGGGACTTTTCGGCCAGCATGGTTTCATTGGGGTGGCCGATGGACGCCATGCGCACTGATTCGTCCTGGAACAGGCCTTCCATCACCTGCATGCCCATCTCCCGGTCAAGGCTGTACACCGCCTGGGTAGAGGGGTCACGGAACATGTCGAGGATGCGCTGGGCATCGTTGTCGACAGCCTGGCGGGTCTTGTAGGTGTCGTAGACGATTTGCGCACAACTGAGCACGACGCCCACTGCGAGCGCCGACAGCAGCACGACCCTGAGCAACTTGACCGACAAGCTGTTCCGCAATTCCAGCTTCAATGGGGTTTCCTTAATCCATGCGCATGGCATCATTTTGCCATCAATGAAACCAATACACTATCGGCCGGTGTGCCACGGACACAGCGCGAGAAGCGGGGTTGTCCTGGGCAGTATATCGGTCGCCTGGCCCTGCAACTTGAGTGCGCTGTATCAAGTTTCCAGAGGTTTGATGTTAGCGTGCAATCCGTGCTGAGCAAGAGGCTGTTACAGGCCCATAAAAAAACCCGGCACCAAGGCCGGGTTCTTCGTTCAAGGCTGGATATGCATCAGGCCTTGAAGGTCTTGCCTTCGAACTGTTCGGCAACGAAGGCCCAGTTGACCAGGTTCCAGAACGCCTCGACATACTTCGGACGCACGTTGCGGTAGTCGATGTAGTAGGCGTGTTCCCAGACGTCGCAGGTCAGCAGCGGGGTGTCGCCATTGGTCAGCGGGTTGCCGGCGCCGATGGTGCTGGCCAGGGCCAGGGAACCGTCAGCTTTCTTCACCAGCCAGCCCCAGCCGGAGCCGAAGGTGCCGACGGAAGTTTTGGTGAACTCTTCCTTGAACTTGTCGAAGGAACCGAAAGCGGCGTTGATGGCTTCGGCCAGGGCACCGGTCGGTTGACCACCGGCGTTAGGCGCCAGGCAGTTCCAGTAGAAGGTGTGGTTCCAGACTTGAGCGGCGTTGTTGAAGATACCGCCCGAAGAGGTCTTGACGATCTCTTCCAGGGTCTTGCCTTCGAATTCGGTGCCTGGGACCAGGTTGTTCAGGTTCACGACATAGGTGTTGTGGTGCTTGTCGTGGTGATACTCCAGGGTTTCCTTGGAGATGTGCGGCTGCAGGGCATCGTGGGCGTACGGCAGCGGCGGCAATTCAAAAGCCATGGTGGATCTCCTGATTCAGGTCTATTTGCGGTTTGCGCAAGGCCGATCACGGGCGGCCCGATCAACGTCGGCGAGTTTGTACTCTTTGCGACGCGAGGGCTGGATCATAGCACCGGGCCCGGCGCATAACCACGCAACAAAGATAGGGAATAGAGGTTCCAGAGCGGTTGGCCGGTGCCGACCAGTGGTGTTTGCCGCGGCGTTTGTATCGCCTGTGAGATCGAGCGCCGCCCGCGCGGCGCTTCGCAGCACAAGGCTGCTCCCACATTTGTTTCGGTCCAGTGAGGCCTGTGGCATTTGCGCGCGTTAGCCCCAGCAATAATTGGCCCGAAAAAATGTAGGAGCAGCCTTGTGCTGCGAAGCGCCGCGCGGGCGGCGCTCGATCTCCCAGGCGCTGAAACTGCCGTGCCAAGCACTTGCGCATTCAGCTAAAAATCAGCTGCGCCGCCACCGCGAACATCATCACCGCCACCATCAGGTCGAGCATCCGCCAGGTCGCTGGCCGCGCCAGCCACGGTGCCAGCCAGGCCGCACCGATCGCCAAGGTCGAGAACCACAGCAGCGAAGCACTGGCCGCCCCCGCCACATAGGCCCCGGGCACTGTCTGCTGGGCACCGAGCGAGCCGATCAGCAGCACGGTGTCGAGGTACACATGGGGGTTGAGCAGGGTCACCGCCAGCGCACTGAGCAACACCGCGCGGCGCGAACGCATGCCCTGGCCTTGCTGGTGCTGCAGGCTCTGCTTGGAGCAGGCGCTGCGCAGCGCCTTGGCGCCGTACCAGAGCAGGAACACCGCGCCGCCCCAACGGGCGATGGCCAGCAGGGTCGGGTTGTGCGCCAGTACCGTGGCCAGGCCGAACACCCCGGCAGCGACCAGCAGGGCGTCGCAGACGATGCACAGGGCCGCCACCGGCAGGTGGTGCTCGCGGCGCAGGCTTTGCGCGAGGACGAAGGCGTTCTGCGCGCCGATGGCCATGATCAGGCCGAAGGCCACCAGCATGCCGTTCAGATAGCTTTGCCACATGGCGGTGTACTCCAGAAAATGAGCCATAAACGATGCTGGCTATTGTGGTGATTGGCGCTGTATAAGAAAAACAAATAAAGCTGATCAGGCATTAGGAATATCGATGTTCGACTACAAGCTGCTGGCCGCCCTTGCGGCGGTGATCGAGCAAGGCGGCTTCGAGCGTGCGGCGCAGGTGCTGGGGCTGTCGCAATCGGCCATTTCCCAGCGCATCAAGCTGCTCGAAGCACGGGTTGGCCAGCCGGTGTTGGTGCGGGCCACGCCACCGAGCCCCACCGAGGTCGGGCGCCAGCTGCTCAACCATGTGCAGCAGGTGCGTCTGCTAGAGCGCGACCTGCAACGCCAGGTGCCTGCGCTGGACGAGGAGGGCATGCCGGAGCGTTTGCGGATTGCCCTTAACGCCGACAGCCTGGCCACTTGGTGGGCGGGCGCGGTCGGCCGGTTCTGTGCCGAACAGAACGTGCTCACCGACCTGGTGGTGGAGGACCAGGAAGTTGGCCTTAAACGCATGCGTGCCGGTGAAGTGGCGGCCTGCCTGTGTGGCAGCGAGCGGCCAGTGGCTGGCGCGCGCAGCCTGCCGCTGGGCGCGATGCGCTACCGAGCACTGGCCAGCCCGGTGTTCATGGCGCGGCATTTCCCCCGTGGGTTCGAGGTCAAGCGCTTGGCACGCACGCCCGCGATCGTGTACGGCCCGGACGACTTCCTGCAACACCGCTACCTGGCATCGCTGGGCATCGAGGACGGTTTCCTGCACCACTTGTGCCCTTCGTCCGAAGGGTTCCTGCGCATGACCGAGGCGGGGTTGGGCTGGGGGCTGGTGCCTGAATTGCAGGCGCGCGAGCAGCTGTCCAGCGGGCAATTGGTGGAAATATGCGCCGATACTCCCATCGATGTGCCGTTGTACTGGCATCATTGGCGCAATGGCGGGCAACTGCTCGCGCAACTGACCGATCACCTGCGGCACACGGCACGGCAATGGCTGGTGCCCTTGTAGCCACGGCCGGCGTCAGTTGCATCTGAAATCTGGCAAGGCGGAGTCTTACATGCGAATTCTGGTCACCGGCGCGAGCGGCTTCATCGGCGGGCGCTTTGCGCGCGTTGCCCTGGAGCAGGGCCTGGACGTGCGGGTCAGCGGCCGACGTGCCGAAGGTGTCGAGCACCTGGTCAAGCGCGGCGCGCAGTTCATCCCCGGCGACCTGGGCGATGCCGAGCTGGCCCGGCGCCTGTGCCAGGGCGTTGAAGCGGTGGTGCACTGCGCAGGCGCGGTGGGCAACTGGGGGCGCTACCAGGATTTTCACCAGGGCAACGTGGTGGTCACCGAAAACGTGGTCGAGGGTTGCCTGAAGGAGCATGTGCGACGCCTGGTGCATCTGTCGTCGCCGTCGATCTACTTCAATGGTCGTTCGCGCCTGGACATCCGTGAGGACCAGGTGCCGCGCCGCTTTCACGATCACTATGCGCTGACCAAGCACCTGGCCGAGCAGAAGGTGTTCGGTGCCCAGGAGTTCGGCCTGGAAGTGCTGGCGCTGCGCCCGCGCTTCGTCACTGGGGCTGGCGATGCCAGTATTTTCCCGCGGCTGATGCAGATGCAACGCAAGGGCCGCGTGGCGATCATCGGCAACGGCCTGAACAAGGTCGACTTCACCAGCGTGCACAACCTCAACGAGGCGTTGCTCAGTGCCCTGTTCGCCGACGACCGCGCCCTGGGCCAAGCCTACAACATCAGCAATGGCCACCCGTTGCCACTGTGGGATGTGGTCAACTACGTGATGCGCCAGATGCAATTGCCGCAAGTGACCCGGTACCGCTCCTACGGCCTGGCCTACAGCCTGGCGGCGCTCAACGAAGCGGCGTGCATGCTCTGGCCGGGGCGGCCGCAGCCCACCTTGTCGCGCATGGGCATGCAGGTGATGAGCCGCGATTTCACCCTGGACATCAGCCGCGCACGGCAGTACCTGGACTACCAGCCCAAGGTCAGCCTGTGGACGGCCCTGGATGAATTCTGCGGTTGGTGGAAGCATCAGCCACTTGGCCAGTGAACCTGGCGCAGGGATGATGGTCATCAGTGCGCCGCACGAGCGGCTTATACTCATGTCTCTTTGCTACTACCGCGGTTGAATTAATCCATGCGCAACGATGCCCACGACGATTTCGATGATGTGCCAGCCCTGCGTGCCGGTACCCCTGATGATGACGAGCTGTTGCCAGCGCACGTTTCGCGCAGCCGCCAGAAGGCCGCAAGGCCGGCCAGCACAGGCCCGCTGTGGGCGCTGCTGGTGGCCTCGTTCATTGCCTTGGCCGGCCTTGGCTGGTGGAGCTTTCAGCAGATCTCGCTGATGGAGCAGCAACTGGTGGCCACCCAGGAAAGCTTTGCGCGCATCAGCGAAGAAGCGGCGGGGCGCCTGCAGGCCATCAGCGGCAAGGTCGATGCCAGCGAGTCGACGACCAGCACGGGCAGTGAGGCGCTGAAGCTGCAGATCCGCCAACTGCAGGCCAGCCTGGCCGAGCAGGGCAAGCAGCAGCAGGGTGTAGCGGGGCAGGCCGGTGACCTGGGCAAGCGCCTGGAGCAGGTGCTGGCCGATACCCGCGAACAGCAGAAAGCCGTGACCGAACTGCAGACCCAGTTGCAGGCGCAATTGAAGGCCGTGAATGGCGAGCTGGCGGCGCTGAAGTCAGCCCAGGTCGATGGCGGCAAGCTCGACGGGCAGCTCAAGAACCTGAGCGACGAAGTGGCAGCGCTGAAAAAGCAGGGTAACCCGAGCGCGGCGATCCAGAGCCTGGAGCAGGACATGCTGGTGTTGAAGAGCCAGGTCGACAATCGCCCGGCGGCGGCGCCGGGCGGTGCCTCGGTGCAGGAGTTCGATGCGTTCCGCGGGCAGACCACCCGCAGCATCAACACGCTGCAGAGCCAGATCCAGAACCTGCAGCAGCAGATCAAAGCGCGCCCCTGAAGACCCCGCGTGCCCTGTAGGCGCAGCCTTGTGCTGCGAAGAGGCCAGTGTAGGCATGACCGTTACGTGCAAGCCTGCACCGGCCTCTTTAAGCACAAGGCCGCGCCTACCCGATCACATCCGTGGGTAGTCGATATACCCCACCGGCCCCTTGCTATAGAAGGTTTCCGGGTGCGCCTGGTTCAAGGGCGCATCCGCCGCCAGGCGCGCTGGCAGGTCCGGGTTGGCAATGAACGGCACACCGAACGCCACGGCATCCGCCTTGCCAGTGGCCAGCGCGGCATTGGCAGTGGCCTTGGTGAAGCGCTCGTTGACGATGTACGGGCCACCGAAGGCCTCTTTGATCAGCGTGCCGATGCTGTCGTCGGCTTCCTTCTCCCGCGAGCAGATGAAGGCGATGCCGCGCTTGCCCAGTTCGCGTGCCACGTAGGTGAAGGTTTCGGCACGGTCAGCGTCGCCCATGTCGTGTGAATCGGCACGCGGCGCCAGGTGCACGCCTACGCGGTTGGCCCCCCACACTTCAATGGCGGCGTCAGTGACTTCCAGCAGCAAGCGTGCGCGGTTTTCCAGCGAGCCACCGTAACGGTCGGTGCGCTGGTTGGTGCTGCTTTGCAGGAACTGGTCGAGCAGGTAGCCATTGGCACCGTGGATTTCCACACCATCGAAACCTGCGGCCTTGGCGTTTTCCGCGCCGCTGCGGTAGGCCTCGACGATGTCGACGATCTCTTCGGTTTCCAGCGCCCGCGGGGTCGGGTAGTCGCTGAGCGGGCGCACCAGGCTGACGTGGCCCTTGGGCTGGATCGCGCTGGGGGCCACCGGCAGTTCGCCGTTCAGGTAGCTGGGGTGGGAAATGCGGCCCACATGCCACAGTTGCAGGAAGATGCGCCCGCCGGCGCCATGCACGGCCTTGGTGACATTGTTCCAGCCACGCACCTGTTCGTCGTTCCAGATGCCTGGGGTGTCTGGGTAGCCGACCCCCATCGCCGTGACCGACGTCGCCTCGCTGAGGATCAGCCCGGCGCTGGCGCGTTGCACGTAGTACTCGGCCATCAGTGCGTTGGGCACCCGGCCTTCATCGGCGCGGCAGCGGGTCAGCGGGGCCATGATGATGCGGTTGGGCAGTTGCAGGTCGCCCAGCGTGATCGGGTCGAAGAGCGTAGTCATGCGGTTTCCTTTTCAGAGCGCTTGGCTCAACTGTTCGAGGAAGGCCTGAATGGTCTCCTCATTGCGTTTGAAGAAGTGCCATTGGCCGATCTTCTGGCTGCTGATCAGGCCGGCGCGCTGCAAGATGGCCAGGTGAGCAGAAACGGTCGACTGCGACAGGCCGCAGCGTTGGTCGATCTGCCCGGCACAGACACCGTGTTCGGTGCTGTGGTGCTGGTCAGGAAACTGCGTTGCCGGGTCCTTCAGCCAGTCGAGGATTTCTCGCCGGACCGGGTGGGCCAGGGCTTTTATTATGTCGTCTAGATCGAGGGGCATGGGGTGTGGCTCATGGTGAAGCGGTCGATTGCGATAGGGGACTGTAAATCGGTATTTCGCGATATACAAATATGAAGAGGTTCTGAGTTGAGCACCAATCGCTATATCGCGTTATGACGATATAGGCGTTGGCGGTGCTAGACTGACGCCATGAACTACCTCGCACACTTGCACCTCGGCGGCCCCGCGCCGCAGCAACTGCTCGGCAGCCTGTATGGCGATTTCGTCAAGGGCTCGCTGGAAGGGCGCTTTCCTCCGGCGCTGGAAGCCGCTATCCGGCTGCACCGGCATATCGACAGCTACACCGACCGTCATCCGCTGGTGCTGGCCGCGCTGGCGCGGTTCCCTGTGCAGCGGCGGCGGTTTGCCGGCATTGTCCTGGATGTGTTTTTCGATCATTGCCTGGCGCGGCATTGGGCTGACTATGCCCAGCAGCCGTTGGCGCAGTTCACCGGTGATTTCTATCGGGTGCTGCTGGCGGAGCCTGAGTTGCCCGGGCGCCTGGCGCGCATTGCACCGTTCATGGCGGCCGATGACTGGCTGGGGGCGTATGGCGATTTTGCGACGCTGGAGCAGGTGTTCAACGGCATTGCGCGGCGGTTGTCGCGGCCGGAGGGGATGGCTGGCGTGATGCCTGAGTTGGAGCGGTTGTATGAGCCGTTGATGGCGGACTTTCGCGAGTTTTATCCGCAGTTGCAGGCGTTTGCGGCGGCGGGGCGGGTGTCTGGTTAATCTTCTGCTGCCTGCTCTGGCCTCTTCGCGGTCCGACTTGCCCGCGAAGAGGCCAGAGCAGGCAGAATCAAAGTTCAGGCAGCGCGAGCCTGCCGCCGTGGCACCACAGTTGCCTCTTCAACCCCAAACAGCGCCCCATGAATGGCCTGTTGCGCCTGCAATGCCAGCACCGCACGCTCCTTGCCAACACTGGCAATCGGCTGCAACAGATGAATGCGCACCTCGCCACGCGGCTGGGCAAACAGCCGCATCAGGTGCGACACCAAATCATCATCGCCAATGAATGGCGCAATCGGGTCAGCCTCGCCATTGCGCAGATATTGGATGGCCACCGGCTGCACCGGCACCGCCTGGTCGATGGCACCTGCCAGCAAACGACCGTGGAACGTGCGCACGTGGCGCCCATCGGTGGTGGTGCCTTCGGGGAAGATCAACAGCGGCCGGGCGTCGCTCAGTTGCGCGCTGATCTGCTCCCGCAGCCGTTGGCTGTCGCCACCGCCGCGCCGGATGAACAGCGTGCCGGCCTTTTCTGCCAGCCACCCGGCCACAGGCCAGTGGCGCACCTCGGCTTTGGACAGGAACGACAGCGGAAGCAGCATGCCGAGCAGCGGGATGTCGGCCCAGGAGACGTGGTTGCTGACCCACAGCATCGGCTGTTTGGGCAGTTCGCCTAACACCCTGACCTCAAAGGGCAAGGCTGCGACCAGGCGTTTCATGAACCAGCAGCTCCAGCGTTGCCGGCGCTCGATCGAAGCCGTCAAGCCTACGCGTTCGCCAAGGGCGATCACGCTGGCCATCAGCAGACCGAGCAGCAGCACCAGCATCAGCCGTGTCAGGCGGGCGAGTACCCGCAGCTTCGGCATCAGACCGCCGCCTTGAAGTGGCGGGCGTAGCGTGGGCAGAGGTCGTCGCGCTTGAGCAGGATGAACACGTCGGCGACCTGGAAGTCCTCATCCCAGCAGGGTTCGCCGCAAATCTTCGCACCCAGGCGCATGTAGGCCTTGAGCAGCGGTGGCATTTCGGCGATGACATTGTTTGGCAGGGCCAGCTTCGGCAGCGGGTTTTTAGGCTCGGCGCGCAGGTGCTCGTTGCACAGGTAGCGTTCGCGCAGGCGCTGCATGACCGCATGGGCCTGCACGCCACCATCCTGCATGGGGATGCTGGCGCACCCCATCAGGTAGCTGTAGCGCCCTTCGTTGAGCACTTCGGCCAACTCGCCCCAGAGCACGGCGATGGTGCCGCCGTTGCGGTATTCGGCGGCCACGCAGGTGCGGCCCAGTTCAAGAATCGGCCCTTGCAATTGCAACAGGCCGTGCAGGCTGAACTCTTCTTCGCTGTAGAAACGGCCAAGGCTGCTGGCAGCCTGGTGGTCGAGCAGCCGGGTGGTGGCGACCAGTTCGCCGGTGCTCAGGTCGCGCACGCCGATGTGGCGGCAGTGCGGGTCATAGTCATCCATGTCCAGACCGTGTTCGGCACCCTTGAGCTTGGCCTTGAATTCTGCGCTGAACACTTTGTAGCGCAAGGCCTGGGCTTCCTGCAGGGCCGTGGCGCCGACCAGGCGTTCGGCTTGC
The DNA here is from genome assembly GCF_026240895.1 of Pseudomonas sp. DCB_AW. Lineage (NCBI taxonomy): Bacteria > Pseudomonadati > Pseudomonadota > Gammaproteobacteria > Pseudomonadales > Pseudomonadaceae > Pseudomonas > Pseudomonas sp. DCB_AW. The sequence goes on along the minus strand of NZ_JAPFCE010000010.1, from coordinate 125,792 downwards.
AGACGGCGTTCAGTGCTGTTGTCGCCGGTGTGAGCGATCCGAGTCATTACGAGTCTCCATAAGCCAGCCATGAAGGGTTGCGGCCGGTCGGCTTTGTTGTGCAAAGTCAGCCTAGGTAGACGGGGTGTCACCCCTGTGAATCTTTGGTGATGCTTGCGTGACACCCGCCCTCAACCCCCGCAAGGAGCTGCGTCCGATGGCCTGGCTACAACGACTCAACGACCCGCTGCGCCAACCTTTGGCCGGCACCCTGGGCGAAACCTACGCCGCGCTGCTTGAGCGCCTTGGCCAGGTTGCCCCGTTCGAACTGGCGGTGCTCGGCGGGCGCGCGATGGCCACGCCGGGCCTGGCCTTTCTCGTCGGTTACCAGGCCGCCTTGCGCGTGCTCTGGCCCAGCGCGCCGGCCAGCCTCGGCGCCCTGTGCGCCACCGAGCGGCGCAGCGTGCGACCGGCGGACATGCGTACGCGTGTCGACGGGTTGCGCCTGACCGGCAGCAAGGATTTCGTCACCGCCGGGCTTGAGGCGGAATGGTTGCTGGTGGCGGCGCGCAGTGAAGCGGCAGGCGAGGCACCACGCTTGAACCTGGCGGTGGTGTACCCGGGCGAACCGGGGGTGACGTTGGAGGCGTTGCCGACCTTGCCGCTGATGCCCGAAGTCGGCCATGGCCGGTTGCACCTGGAGCAGGCGGCGTGCGAATTGCTGGCCGGAGATGGTTGGGATGCCTACGTCAAACCGTTTCGTTCGCTCGAAGACTTGTACGTACTTACTGGTTTGACGGCCTGGCTGTATGGCGTCGGCCAGGAGTGTGCGTGGCCGCAGGCGTTGCGCTTGCGCCTGCTCAGTGTGTTGGCCGGGTGTGCGGAAGGCAGCCGTCAGTGTGCGGACAGTGTGGGTTGCCATTTGTTGCTGGCGGGGTTGTTTGCGCAGTTTCAGGCGCTGCGCGCTGATATTGATGAGGCGTTGCTGGCTGGGCCCAAGCAGTGGGCGCAATTGTGGCAGCGTGATCAAGGGGTGATGGCGCTGGCTGCAGCAGCGCGGGAGAAGCGCCTGGCCAAGGCCTGGGCGGCTGCAGGATTGTCATAAAGGGCCGGCAGACTTGGGTGAACATTTGAATGTTGGGGCCGCTTTGCGGCCCATCGCCGGCAAGCCAGCTCCTACAGGCGGCGCATGCCCGGTAGGCGTTGGCTTGCCGGCGATGGGCTGCAACGCAGCCCCATATTATGTGAGCTCAAGATGGAAAAGGTTCTGCTGGCCCTGCTGTGGCTTGTCATGTCCTCGGCCCGCGCCGAACACTGGCCAGCCCCCGACTGGCAAACCGACCCTGCCCCCCGCGACTGGCAAGCCGTCGACGCCTACGCCTTCCCCGCTGACCGCAGCATCCACACCAACGCCCTGCTGATCATCCGCGACGGCCGCATTCTCTATGAACGCTACACCCACCCCACAACCGCCCATACCGTGCACCTCACCTGGTCCGTGAGCAAGAGCGTGCTGGCCACGGTGCTGGGTGTTGCCCAAGGCGAAGGCCGCTTCCAACTGCAGGACCCGGTCGCCCGCTTCTATCCACCCATGCAAACACACCCGGACGTGCGCCTGGCCGACCTGCTGCACTGGGCCAGCGGCCTGGGCTGGCAGGAAGACTACGAGTACGCCCCGTTAAACTCCTCCGTGGTGGCCATGCTCTACACCCGCGGCCGTGGGGACATGGCGGCCTACACAGCGGCGCGGCCAGCGGCCCGCACACCAGGGCAGCATTTTTTGTATTCCAGCGGTGACAGCAACCTGCTGGCCGCAGCGTTACGCGGCATGCTCGATGCCGGGCAGTACCCCGACTACCCCTGGCAGGCGCTGTTTACGCCGCTGGGCATTCACAGCGCGGTGTGGGAGCGCGATGCTGCCGGTACCTATGTCGGTTCTTCGTACCTCTACCTGACTGCCCGGGACCTGGCGCGCATTGGCCTGCTGATGCAGCGCGAGGGGCGCTGGGGTGATCGGCAGCTGCTGCCTGCAACCTGGGTAGCCTTCAATCGCACACCCTTTGCACCGGCCGAGCCAGTGCCGGGCGAAGCCAACCCGGGTGGGCACTGGTGGCTCAACGATGCGCGGGCGTGGCCGGATGCCCCCGCGGACACCTACGCCGCGCTGGGCCATTGGGGCCAGGCGCTGTACGTGTTGCCTGGGCAAAAACTGGTGATTGTCCGCTATGCCGATGACCGCGACGGCACCTACCAGCATGACCAACTGCTCAAGCGTGTGTTGGCGGCGCTGGCCGGGGAGGGCGCATGAGGCGGGCGCTGCGGGTGCTTGTGGCGCTGCTTGCCGTGTCGCTGGGCTGGAGCGCGTGGCAGGCGCGCCAGGCGCTGGCGGATTTCCCGAGCATTCTCTCGGCCTATTCGGCCAAGGAGTATTGCTCGTGCCGCTTCGTCATGGGGTTCGACCCGGCCTACTGCAACGCCTACGTGAAACAGTGGCTGCCGCTGAGCCTGCTTGAAGAAAGCAGCGAGCAACGGCGCGTTACCGCCGAAGGCCTGGGCCGGCGTAACCAGGCTGCCTGGCAGGGCGTGCGCGAGGGCTGCCGCTTGCTGCCATGATGGCGGGCGGGTAAGGTTGCGGTCTTGTTTCACGAGATCTGTCATGTTCAAGTTGCCCCGTCTCCTGCCCGCATTATTGCTGGCCCTATGCCTTCCTGCCCACGCCAACTGGCACCTCGATGGCGAGTCATCACGCCTGTCGTTCATTACCGGCAAAAACGGTGATACGGCCGAAGTTCATCGCTTTCTGGTGCTGCATGGCACGGTGGACCGCAAGGGTGCGGCTGGCCTGCGTATCGAAATGGATTCGGTCAGCAGTGGCATCCCGCTGCGCGACGAGCGCATGCGTGACGGCCTGTTCGAGGTCGAGCAGTTCGCCGAGGCCACGGTGAAGGCACAGCTGGACCTGCGGCCGATCAACGACCTGGCCAACGGTGCGCAGATCGAACTGCGCCTGCCACTGACGGTGACGCTGCATGGCCAGTCCCACAGCTACAATGCCTTGCTGCTGGCCACACGGCTGGACGAGCGGCGCTTCCAGGTGGTGACCCTGGAGCCCTTGGTACTGCGCGCCGAGGATTTTGGCCTGGTGCCGGGGCTGGAGAGCTTGCGCAAGTTCGCTGGGCTCAAGTCCATCAACCCATCGGTACCGGTTAATGCGGTGCTGATCTTTACCGCCCGCTGACATGCCGGGGCCGGTCTTCCCCTGGCGGGATGGCAACCAGTTCGAACTGCTGATCGACGGCCCCGAGTTCTTTCCACGCATGCTCCAGGCGATCACGCGTGCCGAGTTCCAGGTCGACCTCGAACTGTATCTGGTCGAAGCGGGCGCGTGCGCCGATGCGGTGGTCGACGCGCTGGCACACGCTGCCCGGCGTGGTGTGCGGGTGCGCTGCCTGTTCGATGACTATGGTTCGCTGGCCTTCAACAGCGCCTTGCGCCAGCGGCTGCTTGAGGCCGGCGTGTACCTGCGCTGGTACAACCGCCTGCGCTGGAAGCGTGGCCTGCGTAACCTCTACCGCGATCACCGCAAGCTGCTGCTGGTGGACGAGCGGTGGGCGGCGGTGGGCGGCACGGGTGTCACCGATGAATTCTGGACGCCGGGCACCGCTACCAGCGAATGGCATGAGGTGATGGTGCAAATAGAAGGCCCTGTGGTCACCGACTGGCAACTGCTGTTCGACCGCCAATGGCACGCCAACAACCGCCGCACCGCCTGGCGGCCGGCTGAAGGCTTTGGCCTGCCACGCCTGCCCAAGGTGCCGGCACAAGGGCAGGGTATGGGCCGGGTAGCCTATGCCGACGCCCGTCAGCATCAGGACATCCTGCATGCGTTGGTGCGTGCGCTGAACAGCGGCAAGCAGCGGGTATGGCTGGCCACGCCGTATTTTCTGCCGACCTGGAGCGTGCGCCGCTCGTTGCGCCGTGCAGCCAGCAAGGGCCTTGACGTGCGCTTGTTGCTGACCGGGCCGCGTACCGACCACCCGTCGGTGCGCTATGCCGGGCATCGCTATTACCCACGTCTGTTGCGCGCCGGGGTGAAGATATTCGAGTACCAGCCGTGTTTCCTGCACCTGAAAATGGCCGTGGTGGACGACTGGGTCAGCGTCGGCTCGTGCAACTTTGACCACTGGAACCTGCGCTTCAACCTTGAGGCCAACATCGAGGCCCTTGACCCGCCGCTGACCGCTGCCGTGGTGGCCAGTTTCGAGCGTGATTTCGCCTTGAGCGAAGAAGTCGACCTCGCTCACTGGCATGCCCGGCCACTGTGGCGACGGGTGAAACAGCGGGTGTGGGGGTGGCTCGACCGGCTGGTGGTCAACGTACTCGACCGCCGTGACTAAGAGCGACTATCGTGCAGTGACTGTTCACAGGCAATGGAAGGAGTGGATGTGATGACGGCGAAGAAGATTCTTATGCTGGTGGGTGATTACGTCGAAGATTACGAGGCGATGGTGCCGTTCCAGGCCCTGAGCATGGTGGGCCATACGGTGCATGCCGTGTGCCCCGAGAAGCTCGCGGGCCAGACCGTGCGCACTGCCATCCATGACTTCGAGGGTGAACAGACTTACAGCGAGAAGCCGGGGCATAATTTTGCCCTGAACTACGACTTTGTGCGCGTGCGTGCCGAAAGTTATGACGCCCTGCTGATCCCCGGTGGCCGTGCCCCCGAATACCTGCGCCTGGATGACAAAGTGCTGGACCTGGTCAGGGCGTTCAACGATGCGGGCAAGCCGATTGCCGCAGTGTGCCACGGGGCTCAGTTGCTGGCAGCGGCTGGCGTGTTGGAAGGGCGCGAGTGCAGTGCCTACCCGGCGTGTGCACCGGAGGTGCGCTTGGCGGGCGGCACGTTCATCGATATCGCGGTGGACCAGGCGCACGTGGATGGCAACCTGGTGACTGCGCCGGCGTGGCCTGCGCACCCGGCCTGGCTGGCGGCATTTTTGAAGGTGCTGGGGACTCGCATTTCCTGAACCGGCCCATTCGCGGGCAAGCCCGCTCCCGCAGGGTAGCTGCTGCCCTTCAGTTCAGTAGAGCACCTGTGGGAGCGGGCTTGCCCGCGAAAGGGCCAGTACAGGCAGCACAGCTGGAACAGCCTTAACCAACCTGCTCAACCCAGTCATTGAGGTTGTAGTAGTTGGTCACCCGGGCAATCTTGCCGCAGTGAATATAAAAGAACGCCCCCGCCGACAGCACATACGTCTGCCCATTGGCCGCAGGTAGCCCTTCGTCATTGGCGAGGTATTCGCCATGCACCGTGAACTCCGCCGCTGCCCGGCTGCCGTCGGCATTCTGCATCACCACGATATCGGCCAGGCGCTCGCGGTAGCAGCGGTTCATCTTGTCCATGAACGCGGCAAACCTGGCCTTGCCCATCTGCCGCTCGCCCTGGTTGATGTCGTGGATCACGTCTTCGCTGAGCAGGGCGAGAAAGCCTGGCATGTCACCGGCATTGAAGGCTGCGTAGTATGCATTTACCAGTTCGGTAGCGGTCATGGAACAATACCTGTCGTGTAGGGAAAAGGCGGAGCGTGGGTTCGGATGATAGGGTTTCCCCTCAAGCCCGGCTTAGCCGAGCGCGTCATCCACATCGACAAAACGACCGCCAAGCATGGAAATACGCCTGTTGCACGGCGCCGCTATCGCGCCTTACATCGATGACCTCGCTCGCCTGCGCCTGACCGTGTTCCGCGAGTTTCCCTACCTTTACGACGGCACGCCGGAGTATGAGGCCGACTACCTGTCTACTTACGCCCGCTCCGGGCGCAGCCTGGTGGTGCTGGCGCTGGACGCCGGCCGGGTGGTGGGTGCCGCCACCGGCCTGCCGCTGGTGGACGTTGCCGCCGAGTTCCAGCAACCGTTCCTGGCCCAAGGGCGTGACCCTGCCAGCGTGTACTACTTCGGTGAATCGGTCGTGTTGCCGGAGTACCGGGGCCAAGGCCTGGGCGTGCGCTTCTTTATCGAACGCGAGTCCTATGCCCACAAGCTCGCCGAGTTCGACTATTGCGCCTTCTGTGCCGTCGAGCGCCCAGGCGTGCACCCCCGGCGGCCGGCTGATTACAAGCCCTTGCAAGGGTTTTGGCGCAATCGAGGCTTTCTGCACGACCCCTCTTTGCGCACCACCTATGGCTGGCGCGACCTGGATGAGCAGGAAACGTCCGAAAAGATCATGTCGTTCTGGCTCAAGGAACTGCCGATATGATCCGTCTGGCGGCCTGCCAGTACGCCATCGAGCTGCACAAGACCTGGGATGCTTACGTCGACCACCTGCAGCGCTTGTGCGCCGAAGCCGTGCAAGACGGCGCCCAGTTGCTGCTGTTGCCGGAGTACGCGGGCCTGGTGCTCAGCGGGCTGCTACGCGAGGAGCAGCGGGGTGACCTGAAGGGTTCCATCGCCGGTATCCAGCCGTTGATCGAACCCTGGAAGGCCTTGTGTGAGCGTATCGCCCGGCGCTGGGGTATCTATCTGCAACCTGGCAGCCTGCCGGTGCAGGACGGCGATGGCCGCTATCGCAACCGCGCGTGGCTGTTTGGCCCCGACGGTGTGCTGGGTTATCAGGACAAACTGATCATGACCCGCTTCGAGCGCGAACAATGGGACATCGCGCCGGGCGAGGGGCTGAAGGTATTCGAGACCAAGCTTGGCAAGCTGGGCATTCTGATCTGCTACGACAACGAGTTTCCGATGCTGGCCCGGCACTTGGCTGAAGCGGGCGTCGACCTGATTCTGGCCCCCAGTTGCACCGACACTGAGGCCGGTTACAACCGGGTGCGTATCGGCGCCCAGGCAAGGGCGCTGGAAAACCAGATTGCCGTGCTGCAGAGTCCGACGGTAGGGCTGGCGCCGTGGTCGCCAGCGCTGGATGAGAACATTGGGCGTGCGGGGTTGTTCGTACCGCCGGACCATGGGATGCCCGCGGATGGCGTGGTGGCGCTGAGTGATCAGCTCAACCCGGCCGGCAGCCAGTGGCTGATGTGTGAGGTAGACCTTGAGGCCGTACGGCGGGTGAGGCAGGAGGGGCAGGTATTTACCCGGCGCGACTGGCCAGAGCAGTTCGGGCGGATGCTGTAAATGAAAACGCCCGGCGGATGCCGTAATGCTGTTCACTTAAGAATGCCGGGGCCGCTCTGCGGCCCTAAGTGAACAGCATTACGGCGGATGCCGGGCGTTTTCGATCAGGCCAGAGGTGAATTACTTCACTTCAACAGCCAGGCTTTCGGCAATCTTGCTCTGCCACAGCGCAGGGCCGGTGATGTGCACCGACTCACCGTTGCTGTCCACCGCGACGGTGACTGGCATGTCTTTCACGTCGAACTCGTAGATCGCTTCCATACCCAGCTCGGCGAAGGCCAGGACCTTCGACTTGCGGATCGCCTGGGCTACCAGGTAAGCGGCGCCGCCAACGGCCATCAGGTACACGGCCTTGTTGTCCTTGATCGCTTCGATGGCGGTCGGGCCACGCTCGGACTTGCCGATCATGCCCAGCAGGCCCGTTTGCTCGAGGATCTGGCGGGTGAACTTGTCCATGCGGGTAGCGGTGGTCGGGCCGGCTGGGCCAACCACTTCGTCACCGACCGGGTCGACTGGGCCGACGTAGTAGATGAAGCGGCCTTTGAGGTCCACTGGCAATTCTTCGCCACGGTTGAGCATCTCGACCATGCGCTTGTGCGCGGCGTCACGGCCGGTGAGCATCTTGCCGTTGAGCAGGATGGTCTCGCCTGGCTTCCAGCTGGCGACTTCTTCCGGAGTGATGTCGTCGAGGTTGACGCGGCGGGCGCTTGGGCCGGCTTCCCAGACGATTTCTGGGTAGGCGTCCAGCGACGGCGCTTCCAGCTCGGCTGGGCCGGAGCCATCGAGCACGAAGTGCGCGTGACGGGTGGCAGCGCAGTTCGGGATCATGCACACCGGCAGCGAGGCTGCGTGGGTCGGGTAGTCCATGATCTTGACGTCGAGCACAGTGGTCAGGCCGCCCAGGCCTTGGGCACCGATGCCCAGCTGGTTGACCTTCTCGAACAGCTCCAGGCGGATCTCTTCGATGCGGTTTTGCGGGCCGCGGGCTTTCAGCTCATGGATGTCGATGGACTCCATCAACACTTCCTTGGCCATGACCGCAGCTTTCTCGGCGGTACCGCCGATGCCGATGCCGAGCATGCCAGGTGGGCACCAGCCAGCGCCCATGGTCGGAACGGTCTTCAGCACCCAGTCGACGATCGAGTCGGACGGGTTGAGCATGGCCATCTTCGACTTGTTTTCCGAGCCGCCGCCTTTGGCTGCGACATCGACTTCGACCTTGTCGCCAGGGACGATCGAGTAGTGGATGACGGCCGGGGTGTTGTCCTTGGTGTTCTTGCGGGCACCGGCCGGGTCGGCCAGGATCGAGGCGCGCAGGACGTTCTCAGGCAGGTTGTAGGCGCGACGCACACCTTCGTTGATCATGTCGTCGACGCTCAGGGTGGCGCCGTCCCAGCGCACGTCCATACCGACGCGCACGAACACGGTAACGATACCGGTGTCCTGGCAGATCGGACGGTGGCCGGTGGCGCACATGCGCGAGTTGATCAGGATCTGGGCGATGGAGTCGCGCGCGGCAGGCGACTCTTCACGCAGGTAGGCCTCGTGCATCGCCTGGATGAAATCGACGGGGTGGTAGTACGAGATGAATTGCAGGGCGTCGGCAACGCTCTGAATCAGGTCGTCTTGCTTGATCACGGTCATGCAGCGCGCTCCTCTTAAAGACGGGAACATTCGTAAAGGCCCTTCGACACTGCACACCTGTGTGTCGAAACGCCTGGCAAGGCGTCGGCAGGTCAGGCCGACGTAAAAAGGCGCGGCAGTATAGCGCGCCTCACCGTGCGAAACACCTGCGTGTGGTCTGGACCATGGTCGGCAGGGTGGCGGGCATCCTTTTTGCTGCCAATAGCGGCTTGCCTTAGAGTGACGATGTGTACCCGGAGAATGATGACCATGCCTGAACTCTGTGTGGGCGAGCGCCGCTGGACGGTGCCCACCGGCAGCAACCTGCTCGATGCCTTGAACGCGGCGGGCTTGAATGTGCCCTACAGCTGCCGCGCAGGCAGTTGCCACGCCTGCCTGGTGCATTGCCTGGACGGGCAACCGGCGGATGCCTTGCCCGAGGCCTTGGCGCTGGACAAGCACGCACAGGGCTGGCGCCTGGCGTGCCAGTGCCGGGTGGTGGATGACCTGCGCGTGGCGGTGTTCGACCCGCTGCTCGAAGGCATGCCCGCGACGGTATGTGCACTGGACTGGTTTGGCGATGTGTTGCGCTTGCGCCTGCGGCCCGAGCGGGCGCTGCGCTACCAGGCCGGCCAGCATCTGGTGCTGTGGAACGGTGCGGTCGCGCGGCCATATTCGTTGGCAAGCCTGCCGGGTGAGGATGATTTTCTCGAGTTTCATATCGACTGCCGGCGGCCAGGGGCGTTTTGTGACAGCGCTCGGAGCTTGCGGGTTGGTGATGAGCTGCGCCTGGGCGAGCTCAGGGGCGGGGCGTTGCACTACGACCCGGACTGGCAGGAGCGGCCGCTGTGGATGTTGGCGGCGGGTACCGGGCTTGCGCCATTGTGGGGCATCTTGCGTGAGGCTATGCGGCAGGGGCATCGCGGCGAGATTCGGGTGCTGCATGTGGCGCGGGACAGTACCGGGCATTACCTGGCTGAAGCGTTGCAGGGCAGGGTAGGTGTCACCGTCGAGCTGGTGCTGGCGGAGCAGATGGAGGAAGCGCTGGCGGGGTTGCGGATGGTGTCCCGACAGACGGTGGCCCTCGTATGCGGGGCGCCCGCGAGTGTCGAGCGTTTCGCCCGGCGCCTGTTCATTGCTGGGGTGCCGAGAGGCCAGGTGTATGCGGATGCCTTTGTTGAACACGTTTGAACCCTTGGACGATGCACCTTGGTCAATCGCGGGCAGTTCGCGATTGACCAGTTGCCATGTGCCGGTGCTGATTGTCAGGGCGCTGTGAGGCAACGTAGCAGGAAACCTTTGCGGGTCCAGCCTTGCTCCTCTTCCTCTTCCTCATCGTCCTCGCCGGTAACCAATGTGCTGCCGTCTGGCTGCAGTTCGCTGCTTGAGACCCTATCCATGCTCTTGCCTAGAGAAAACGACAGCCAGCCATTCTCCTGAAAACCACTGTCCGGTAGGCCGTCGGGCGAGAACCTGCCGACCAAAAGATCAGCTTGACTCCCGCTGGTGTCGCCTACGGTGATGATGGCCTGGTCGTGGAAGACGGCGACCGTTTTCCAGTAACCACGGGTACCCAGTGAGGTAGTGATGAAGCCCGCCAACGGTTGGCCCTGATGATCGAAAGCGGCGATCACACTTTTTTGAGGTACTTCGCCGCCGGCACAGACAATGGCGTTAGACGCGAGTTTGGCAATCGAGAAAAAGTTGGCATGAGAAGTCAGCTCGGCGAAGGCAAAGCCTTCGTGACCGAATGTCGAGTCATAGTCACCGCTACTGTGCAGGCGGATGACACAGGCTAAGTCGCGATCAGCAGTCATGACTGACCCGCCCAGCAGAATGAATTCACCGTCCAGAAGCATCGCGGTCGTGTAAGTAAGGTATCCCCTGGGCGGTGTAAGCTGCTTGTAACCGGTGCCGTTGAAGCTCGTATCCAAAGCGCCGTCGGCGTTGAACCGCATGATCGTGGAGTGGCTATTGTTGAACTGAAATGTGAGGTAAACCTTGTCGTTCGCCGCGAGTGTCTGCACCTGCGGTGGTCCCTCAGCGACTTCAATAACGCGGGGTGTGGATGACACGTTTTTTTGCTCGTGCACCTCAAGGTCTGTGGGCGTTTTGATCAAAACATGGCCATCCTTGCCGAATGACGTGTCTAGCAAGCCGCTGCTGCTGAATCGAGCCAGAGCGGGTTGTAGCCCATTATGCATTCCGATCATGAGGATTTTGCCGTCTGAGAGCAGGTGAACGCTGCTGCCAACGGCGGATAACGGAGGGGCGAACTTGCCTTCGGTCAGCCCGTTGTTCTGACCAAATTGTTGATCGAGTTTGCCTGTGTTATCCACACGGAAAATGACGTAATTGCCGCCCACACCCGTGCCAACGCAAATTCTGCCGTCCCCGTCTGGGATTGAAGACGCGATTCGCTGAATCGACCGGTGTGGGCGAGCGACGCCGTAGGTGCCGTAGTCAGGGTCCAGCACGTTCTGTTTGCGGGTTGTGCTCATCGCTTTTCACCTTTCGTGTTGAACAGTGTGAAGCCGTTGCGTCACTCAACGATCGCAGGCTGGGCGCCAAGACGAAACTGGCAAAAATGCTAGGTAGCGGACATGAAAAAGCCCCGTGAGTAGGGCTCACGGGGCTTCTTGACTACGGGCGTGTAAGGCAATCAGACCAGCGGATCACCGACATGCAGGATCTTCATGCCGTTGGTGCCACCGATGGTGTGGTAGCTGTCGCCCTTGGTCAGGATCACCCAGTCACCTTGTTGCACCAAACCACGCTTGAGCAGTTCGTCGACCGCCGCCTGGCTCACCTTGTCGGCCGGCAGCGAAGCCGGGTCGAAGGCGATCGGGTAGACACCGCGGAACATCGAGACGCGAGCCTGGGTAGCGCGGTGCGGCGACAGGGCGAAGATCGGCACGTGCGAACGCAGGCGCGACATGATCAGCGGGGTGTAGCCACTCTCGGTGAGGGCGATGATCGCCTTGACACCCGGGAAGTGGTTGGCGGTGTACATGGCCGCCAGGGCGATGCTTTCGTCGCAACGCTCGAAGGTGGTGTGCAGGCGGTGGCTGGACTTCTGGTTGGTCGGGTGCTTCTCGGCACCCTGGCAGATGCGCGCCATGGCCTGGACGGCTTCGATCGGGTAAGCGCCGGCGGCACTTTCGGCCGACAGCATCACCGCATCGGTGTTGTCCAGCACGGCGTTGGCCACGTCGGACACTTCGGCGCGGGTCGGCATCGGGTTCTGGATCATCGACTCCATCATCTGGGTCGCCACGATCACCGCTTTGTTGTTGCGGCGGGCGTGCTGGATGATCTTCTTCTGGATGCCGATCAGCTCGGCGTCGCCGATTTCCACGCCCAGGTCGCCACGGGCAACCATGACGGCGTCGGAGGCGGCGATCAGCTTGTCGAGGGTTTCGTCGTCGGCAACGGCTTCGGCACGCTCGATCTTGGCCACCAGCCAGGCGCTGCCGCCGGCCTCGTCACGCAGCTTGCGGGCGTATTCCATGTCGCTGGCGTCACGTGGGAACGATACGGCCAGGTAGTCCAGGTCCATTTCCGCGGCCAGCTTGATGTCGGCCTTGTCTTTTTCGGTCAGGGCCGGTGCGGTCAGGCCGCCACCTTTGCGGTTGATGCCTTTGTGGTCCGACAGCGGGCCACCGATGATCACTACGCAGTGCAGTGCATCAGCAGTGGCGGTCTCGACGCGCATGACCACACGGCCGTCGTCGAGCAGCAGTTCGTCACCGACGCCGCAGTCCTTGACCAGGTCGGGATAGTCGATACCGACGATGTCCTGGTTGCCTTCGGTCAGCGGGTGGGCGGTGGAGAAGGTGAACTTGTCACCGATCTTCAGTTCGATGCGCTTGTTGCTGAACTTGGCGATGCGGATCTTCGGACCTTGCAGGTCGCCCAGCAATGCGACGTGGCGGCCGTTCTTGGCCGCGATTTCACGGATCAGGCGAGCGCGCGCCTTGTGCTCGTCCGGCGTGCCGTGGGAGAAGTTCAGACGTGCCACGTCCAGGCCGGCAAGGATCAGTTGTTCGATCACTTCCGGCGAGTTGCTGGCGGGGCCAAGGGTGGCGACGATTTTGGTACGGCGGATGGTCATGCACAGACTCCTATAGTGAAGCGCAGCGAAAGGCTACTCCTGAATCTCGCTGTAGTCATTGTTCCGTTGCACTACCTGCGACCAAGGCAGGGTAGCGTTTGAACGGTCAGGGCATCCTTGCAAAAGGGTGTGAAGATTTATGGGCAAAGGCCGATACACTGGCATCAAAGGAGACCCCTCATGCGAGCCCTGATCGTTTTAGCCTTGGCGGCCAGCGCCGTCGGCTGCACCCGCTGGTCCATGGACCACCACTTGAACAATGCCTACCGTGCCTACGACCGCGGTGATTGCCAGCGGGTGATGCTGGAGCTTTCGCAGGTCGACCGCACCAGCCGCGCGCGACCGTTCGTCCACCCCGAGGTGTCGCTGCTGCGTGGCCAGTGCCTGGAACGCCAGAAACTGTTCGTGGACGCTGCACAGACCTACGAGTACATGATCCATGCCTACCCGGGCAACGAATACGCGTACCGCGCCCAGGCCCGGCTGCAGACCCTCGAGAAGCTTGGCCATTACCGTGGCGCCGAGGCTGCCGTGGCCAACCCGGTGCAGACCACCCCTTGGCGTTAACACCAAGGTGTGATTTATTTCACGGGATTAACCGCGCGCGCTGCGCTAATCTGTAACTCAGTTGTTACAACAACCGCCAGTACCGCGCATTCCTGGCACCGGGTACGGACTGCACTTGTGATCATCTTCAACAAGCGGCATATCGAACGCCATCAGTTGCCCTGCGTTCTCAAGGTCTTCAACCGTTTTACCGATCAGCCGATCGGCCAGCTGGGTAATGCCTCAGAAGACGGGTTGATGCTCATCAGCCAACTGCCGGTGCTGGTCGGGCCGGATTACGAGCTGCAACTGCGTTTGCCGCTGGCCGGTGGCGGGTATCAGTTCATCAACCTCACCGCCAGTTGCCTGTGGTGCCGCGAAGACCAGACGCCCGGCCATTACGACTCTGGCTTCATGTTGCTGCAGGCGCCCCGCGAGTACGACGAGTTCGTTCGCTCTCTGCACGACTATTTCAGTTTCCGCCCCGCCAACGCTTCCGCTAGAGCCGAGTAGGCTAGAATCGGGTCGACCTCGATACAGGACGACCCCGTGAGCTCCAGCATTTTCTGGCACGACTACGAAACCACTGGCATCAACCCGCGCTGCGACCGGCCGCTGCAGGTGGCCGGTGTGCGCACCGACTTCGACCTCAACGAAATCGAAGAACCGATCAGCCTCTATTGCCGCCCCTCGGACGATATCCTGCCGCACCCGGCTGCTTGCCTGGTCACCGGCATCACCCCGCAACAGTTGGAAACCCAAGGGCTGTGCGAAGCCGAATTCATGACCCGGGTGCACGCGCAACTGGCGCGCCCAGGCACCTGTGGCGCCGGCTACAACACCCTGCGCTTTGACGATGAAGTGACGCGCTACAGCCTTTACCGCAACTTTTTCGACCCTTATGCCCGTGAGTGGCAGGGCGGCAACAGCCGCTGGGACCTGATCGACATCGTGCGCACGGCCTACGCCTTGCGCCCTGAAGGCATCGAGTGGCCGCAGCAGGATGGCCGTACCAGCCTGCGTCTGGAGCTGCTTAGCAAAGCCAATGGCATCGACCATGGCCACGCCCACGAGGCACTTTCCGACGTGCGGGCCACGATTGCCCTGGCGCGCTTGATCCGGCAGAAACAGCCGAAATTGTATGAGTGGCTGTTTCAGCTACGCAGTAAACAAAAAGTGATGGAACAGGTCCGTTTGTTGCAGCCGCTGGTACATATTTCGGGGCGTTTTTCGGCGGCCCGTAATTACCTGGGTGTGGTCCTGCCGCTGGCGTGGCACCCGCGCAATCGCAATGCCCTGATTGTCTGCGACCTGCATCAGGAAACCCTACCGTTATTGCGGGAAAGTCCTGAAGTTCTTCGTCAGCGCTTGTATACCCGCCACGAAGAATTGGCCGAGGGCGAATTACCCGTTCCGCTTAAATTGGTGCAGATCAATCGTTGCCCAGTGCTGGCGCCACTCTCGGTATTGCGCCCGGCCGATCAACAACGGTTGGGCATCGACTTGACGTTGTTACAATCGCGTGGCGAACAGCTGGCCAATCAACAAGCACACTGGCAAGACAAGCTGGAACACATCTACGGCAAGGATGATTTCACGCCAAGTGAAGATCCTGAACAACAGTTGTATGACGGTTTTCTGGGCGACCGTGATCGGCGTTTGTGTGAGCAAGTTCGCACGCTGGAACCCGCGCAATTGGGCCAGGGGCACTGGATGTTCGATGACCCGCGCATGCCTGAACTGTTGTTCCGTTATCGGGCTCGCAACTTCCCTGAGACCTTGAACAGTGAAGAGCGTCAGCGTTGGTATGGCTTCTGCCAGCAACGCCTGAGCGACCCGCAGTGGGGCGCGCCGAATACCCTGGGTGATTTCGAGCAGGCGCGGCAGCGTGCCTGGGAAGGCGCCGACGAGGCGGGCCGGCGGGTTCTGGATGCGTGGCAGGAACACGCGCGAAAACTGCAGGCACAATTTGCAATTGCGCAGTGAATGGAAAAACAAAAACGCCGGCATTGAGCCGGCGTTTTTTTGTTGCGCTAAGCAACGTTGAGCGTGCGGACAATCAGTCCAGCAGGGTCGCCCAGCTTTCAACCACGTCACCACCCCACTTGGCTTTCCATTCTTTCAGGGTTTTGTGGTTGCCGCCTTTGGTTTCGATCACTTCACCATTGTGCGGGTTCTTGTATTGCTTGACCTTGCGCGCACGCTTAGTGGCGGTAGGCTTGACCGCGCCGCGAGGCGCTTTGCTCAGTTTCGACTCTGGGTCGAGCAGGGCAATCACATCACGCAGCGACTTGGAGTACTCGCCCATCAGCGTGCGCAGTTTGCCTTCGAACTCCAGCTCTTGCTTCAGCTTGTCGTCTTGCGACAGGTTGGCCAGGCGGGCTTGAAGTTCCTTGATGGCTTCTTCGGTGGCGCGGTACTCGTTAATCAGGGACATGGAGAGTTCCTTTAATGCGTGTTCAGAAATGTGTGGGCCAATAATAGACAGGCGATACTCGCAAGTAAACATACAAATGGGCCATTAACTGTTAATTAAGCTGTGACAACATTTCTCTGCGTGAACAAAAATTTACATTAGCCCTGCGTTTTGTCATGCCGCTGAACAGGGCCACGTCTTGTGTGCCTGGCGGTGTGCACAACGCACGCGGTGCGATCCATACTGCGTTTTTCCTGGCGGGCCGCTAGAATGAGCGCCTTTGCGAAGTTCTGGAGTCTCATTCATGCGCACCTATCGTCTGGTGATCGCCTGCCCCGACCGTGTTGGCATCGTGGCGAAAGTCAGTAATTTCCTGGCCTTGTACAATGGCTGGATCAACGAAGCCAGCCACCACTCCGATGAACAGAGTGGTTGGTTCTTCATGCGTCATGAAATCCGTGCCGAATCCCTGCCATTCGGTATCGAGGCATTCCGCGAGGCGTTCGCGCCCATCGCCGAAGAGTTCTCCATGACCTGGCGTGTGACCGACTCGGCGCAAAAGAAGCGCGTGGTGTTGATGGCCAGCCGCGAATCCCACTGCCTGGCCGACCTGCTGCACCGCTGGCACACCGATGAGCTGGATTGCGATATCCCCTGCGTTATCTCCAACCACAACGACCTGCGCAGCATGGTCGAGTGGCACGGCATTCCGTTCTTCCATGTACCGGTCGACCCCAAGGACAAAGCGCCAGCCTTCGCCGAAGTGTCGCGCCTGGTCCAGGAGCACGCGGCCGACGTGGTAGTGCTGGCTCGCTACATGCAAATCCTGCCGCCGCAGCTGTGCCAGGACTACGCTGAAAAAGTGATCAACATCCACCACAGCTTCCTGCCGTCGTTCGTCGGCGCCAAGCCTTACCATCAAGCGGCCCTGCGCGGCGTGAAGCTGATCGGTGCGACGTGCCACTACGTGACCGAAGAGCTGGATGCCGGCCCGATCATCGAGCAGGACGTGGTACGTGTCAGCCATGCCGACAGTATCGAAGACATGGTCCGCTTCGGCCGTGATGTCGAGAAGATGGTGCTGGCCCGCGGCCTGCGTTATCACCTCGAGGACCGCGTGCTGGTGCACGGCAACAAGACTGTAGTGTTCGACTGATACAGACACGGGGCTGCGATGCAGCCCCCAGACTGGGGATGTTGTATGGCAAACTCGCGCAATAAACCCACCGCCTCACTACCGCCAACCCTCGGCGAGGGCTGCCTGGCCCGCTATGACCCCGAGGCCCTGAGCGACGCCGACGGCACCGACTTCCCCGGTGCAGCCGAACTCTGGCAGCAACTCAACCCGCCTGACGCCGCCAACGCTCCAGCAGCGGGCGTGCCAGCAAACAAGCGAACACCGGCCCACCTGCCAGCAGATAAAAGTAGTAAGTGACCGCGCGCCAGATAACGATCGCTGCCGCCGCTGTCGAACTGCCTACCAAGGGTGTGAGCAGGCTTGCCGAGGTCAATTCGGCGGCACCTGCGCCCCCCGGCAACAGGCTGAACTGGCCGGCGCTGAGCGAGAGCATCTGCACCAGGAAGCTGGGGATCCACGACAGCTCCACGCCCAACCCCTTCAGCACCAGGTACAGCACGCTGTAGCGCAGGCCCCAATGCGCGCAGGTCAGGGTGAACACCAGTGCCAGCGTGCGCTTGGGCAGGCGCCAGGTTTGTGCCAGGGCGTCGATGAAGTGCAGCAGCTTGCGCGCCCAGCGGCGTTTACGCCCCGCAGATACCCCCAGGCGCTGTAATAGGCGACCGTTCAAGCGCATCAGCCCACGCCGGTAGCGCAGCAACCCCAGCACTACGACCAATGCCGCACACAGCAACAGTGCGCTGCCCAGCAACATGCTTTGCTGGCTGTGCCCCAGGCGGTGGAACAACGCATAGCCGGCGATCGCCAGCATCGCGCAGAAGAAAAACAGCAAGTCGTTCAACTGGTCCATGGCGAATACCGCGCCGCTGCGCGCCGGGCCAATGCGGTCGCGCGCCAGCAGGGCCATGAGGGTCAGCGGGCCGCCGCTGCCGCCAGGGGTGGTACAGATGGCGAACTCGGTGGCCATGACCACGCCGAGGCTGCGCAGGTAACGCAGTTGTGCGCCTTGCTGGCCGAGCAGCAGGCGCAGGCGAATGGCGTTGATCACCCAGCACAGCACGATCATGCCCAGTAGCATCAGTAACAGGCCGGGGTCGAAGCGTTGCAGCCTGGGCAGCAGTTCGCTGCCGCCCAGCAGCGTTGGTACCAACACCGCGCCCAGCAGGGCCAGGCCTAGCCAGCCCAGGCGATTCATGCGCTGGCCTGGCGGTCCAGCCAGGCGGACTTGGTCAACGGCTCGCGGCCCTCTGCCAGCAGCGCCTGCAGGGTGTGTAGCCAGTAGTCGCGTGATACGCGGTGGCGCATGTCCACCGGGTGCAGGCCGAGGCGCAGGGTCTGCGCGCCACGCCAGCGTTGGCATTGCCAGTCGCAAAGCACCTTCGACACCCTTCGGCGCCAGGCGCTGCGTGCGCTCCACACCAGGCCGGGGGCCTCGATGGCGGTAAACTCAGGCAGGCGGTACAGGTGCTGCGGTGTGCTGGTGTAGCGCAGCGGCAATTGGCGCAGGGCTTGGCGCGTGCCTTCGCTCATCAGCCAGGCGGGGGCGACGAAGCCGGCAACCGGCCAGGCTTGCCGCTCGAACACCGCCAGGCCTTGTTCCAGGCGAGCTAGCGCCTGACGTTGATCCAGCCCATAGAATTCGCCTTCATGGGTATAGATGCGGCGCATGAAGAATGCGCCGGGGCTGCGCGGTGGCGCGCCGTCGTCAGCATGGTAGTAGCCATGCAGCGCCAGCTCATCACCCAGTGCCAGGCGCCGGTCGAGCAGGCGGCAGAACGTGGGCGAGCGGTGCAGGGGGTTGCGGTGGTGAAAGTCTGGCACCACCAGCCAGGTCATGGGTACACCGCCAAGCTTGTCGACGGCTTCGACGAAGGGTTGGTAGTCGGGCCAGGTCTCGGGCGCGATGTCGTGCAGCACCAGCATCAGGCTGCGTGCTGCGCTGCCGGTTTCAGCCATGGGCCCGCGCCCGCGGTTGGTGGCCGAGCACGGCCTGGTAATGCTGCAGCAGGCCGGCGACCACGTTGTCCCATGAGTAGTGTTGCTCGACATGGCGGCGGGCTTGGGTGCCGAGGGTACGCACACCCTCTTCGAACACCTGGCGCACCGCCTGCGCCATCGCCGCCCCGTCATTGGCCTGGCACAGCCGCCCGCACTGTTCGTTGACGATCTCGCCAAAGGCACCGGCACGCACCGCCACCACTGGCGTCGCGCTGGCCATGGCTTCGAGAATGACCAGGCCGAAGGTTTCCTGGTCCCCGGCATGCACCAGCAGGTCGGCACTGGCCATCAGCCTGGCGACCTCCTGCGGCGGGCAGAAGTGGTCGATTACGCTGACGTTCTGCGGCACATTCACAGGCATGTTTGAGCCCACCAGCAACAGGTGGTAGGGCCGCCCCAGGCGCTGCATGCAGTCGAGCAGAACCGGCAGGTTCTTTTCCCGTGAGCCACGGCCGGCGTAGATCAGCAGGCGGCTGGTGTCGGCAATCCCAAGTTCCGCGCGCAGGTGCGGGTCGCGGTGGTCGGGGTTGAAGGTGGCCAGGTCTACACCCAGGCGCTGCACATGCACATCGCGTATGCCCAGCCGGCGCAGTTTGTCGGCCATCACCTGGCTGGGGGCCAGCACCCGGTCGAAGTTGCCGTACAGCTTGCTGACGTAGGCTTCGACATTGGGCGTGAACCAATTGCCCATGCGGTTGCTGACCAGCAGCGGCAGGTCGGAATGGTAGAAGCCAATCACCGGCACATCGAGCTGGCGGCGTGCCTCCAGGGCAGCCCAAGCGGTCAGGTACGGGTCGCCGACTTCGATCAGGTCGGGTTTGAGGCTGCGCAGTACATTGCACCAAGGCGCCAGGCGCACCGGGAAGCGGTAGCCATTGCCAAAGGGCAGGGGAGGGGCCGGCACCTGGTAGATGCCATCGGTGTGTTGCGCGCTGGCGCCGGGGATCAACAAGCTGTGGCGCACGCCTTGGATGGCATCGAGGCGGCGGTGTTTGGCATCAAGATAGGTACGTACGCCACCACTGGCGGGGGCGTAGAACATGGTGATGTCGGCAATGTGCACGATCAGCATCCCTCCGGGATCGTCTTCGGGTCTGTCATCCGGCCGTAATGGGCCGGCGATGACGCGCCTAAAGGTTGACCTACCAGAAGGATAGTTTGTTCGATCGAGGTTGGGCTGGTTGCTGCGGGCTTGTAGGCGCAGCCTTTTGCTGCGAAGAGGTCGGCACGGACGCTACAGCTTTGTGGGCTGAGCTGGCCTCTTCGCAGCGCAAGTCTGCGCCTACAGGGGGCTATTGAACCGTCATTAGATGCGGAAGCTGCCCACCAGGTGTTTCAGGCGCGAAGCCTGTTGCTCCAGGTCCGAACACGCGCGCAGGGTGGCCTGCAGGTTTTCGACACCTTCCTGGTTGAGCATGTTGATCTCGTTGATGTCCATGTTGATCGCCTCGACCACGGCTGTCTGCTCTTCGGTGGCGGTGGCCACCGACTGGTTCATGCCGTCGATCTCGCCGATACGCACCGTCACGCTGTCCAGCCGCTCGCCGGCCTGGTTGGCGATCTGCACGCTGTCCTGGCTGTGGCGCTGGCTCTGGCCCATGGTGTCGACCGACTCGCGGGCACCGACCTGCAGTTCTTCGATCATGGTCTGCACCTGTTGTGCCGACTCTTGGGTGCGGTGTGCCAGGTTGCGCACCTCGTCGGCGACCACGGCAAAGCCACGCCCGGCTTCACCGGCGCGGGCGGCTTCGATCGCCGCGTTCAAGGCCAGCAGGTTGGTCTGCTGGGAGATGCTGGTGATGACTTCGAGAATCTGGCCGATGTTGACGGTCTTGCTGTTGAGCGTCTCGATGTGCGCACTGGAGGTGACGATCAGGTCGGACAGGCGGTTCATCGCGGCGATGTTGCGCTCGACCACCTGCTGGCCTTCTTCGGCCAGCAGCCGTGCGGAGCTGGCGTGTTGCGAAGCCTGGGCAGCATTGCCGGCGATTTCCTGTGCGGCGGCGCCCAGTTCGTTGATGGCGGCGGCGACGCTGTTGGTGCGGTTGGATTGCTCGTCCGAGTTGGTCATCGACGAGTTCGAGGCGCTGATCACGCGCAGGGCCACTTCATTGACCTGCTCGGTGGCCGAAGACACTTCGCGGATGGAGCCGTGGATACGCTCGACGAAGCGGTTGAAGGCGCTGCCGAGCAGGCCGAATTCGTCGTGGTTGTGAATGCGCAGACGCTTGGTCAGGTCGCCTTCGCCTTCGGCGATGTCTTCCATGGCGCGGGTCATGGTCAGCAACGGTTGCATCAGTACGCGAATCAGCAGGCCGAGCAGGCCGATGATGATGACCACCGCGACCAGCGTAGCGATCACCGCCGAGGTGCGGAAGGTGCTGAGCATGGAGAAGGCTTTGTCCTTGTCCACCGACAGGCCGATGTACCAGTTGGCTGAAGGCAGGCCTTTGATCGGGGTGAAGGTGAGCAGGCGGGTCTCGCCCTGGGCCTGGACTTCTGTCAGCTCACCGGACAGTTTCGGCGTGTGCTGAGGGAACAGGTCTGACAGCGATTTCATCACCAGGCTCTGGTCCGGGTGTACTAGGATTTTACCTTGGTCGTTGACCAGGAAGGCGTAGCCCATGCCGCCGAAGTTCAGCGAGTTGATGATCTGCACCAAGCCGTCGAGGGCCAGGTCGCCGCCGACCACGCCCACGCTGTTGGAGACCTTGCTGAGGATGCCGATGACCATCTTGTTGGTGGTCATGTCGATGTACGGCTCGGTCAACGTTGCGCCAGAGGCGTTCATGCCGTCCTTGTACCAGGGGCGGGTACGCGGGTCATAACCCTCAGGCATCTTGGCGTCCGGGCGCACGCTGAAACCGCCATCGACCTTGCCCAGGTACACCGTGAGGAAGCTTGTGATCAGCGCATTCTGCCCCATCAGGGTTTCAGCGTCGTTGGGGGCCTGGGCAATGTTCTGTGCCAGGTTCTCCACCAGCTTTATACGGCCTTCGAACAGGTTGCGGATATTGGTCGAAGTCGACTCGCCCATTTCAGTCAGATAATTCTCCAGATCCTCTCTGATGGCATTACGCTGGAGATAATCGTTATAGAGGGTGAACAGGCTGAAGGCGAGTATCACGATCAGTGAGGCCGCCAAGAGAATCTTGTGGCTGAAACGAAGGCTTTTGCTCATGGAGTAATCGGTTCCGCTAAGGTTTTATCGGGCGTTCGCACGAATACATCTGCAAGACAGTGCAACATCCCGGGAAGTCCTAGTTGGGTTGTTACTGTGTTCTAGGCGAATATCACCCCGAGGTATCGGCCGATACGCGGCAAAGCTTGAGAAGAGGATGAAAGAAGATGTCGGATTCTTCGCAAATAGTTGTAGGGGCCGGCCTTGATGGTCAGCCTGTCAATCAAGCCATGCGCCTCGCCAACCGTCACGGCCTGGTGGCCGGCGCCACGGGCACCGGCAAGACGGTCACCTTGCAGCACCTGGCCGAGGTGTTCAGTGATGCGGGCGTGGCAGTGTTCGCGGCCGATGTAAAAGGCGACCTGTGCGGCCTGGGTGCGGCGGGCGCACCGCAGGGCAAGGTGGCCGAACGCATTGCCGGCATGCCGTGGTTGGGGCATACGCCGCAGGCTTATCCGGTAAGCCTGTGGGATATCGCCGGGCAGTCCGGCCACCCCTTGCGCACGACCCTCAGCGAAATGGGGCCGCTGCTGCTGGGTAACCTGCTGGAACTGACCGACAGCCAGCAGGCAGCCTTGTATGCGGCATTCAAGGTGGCCGACCGTGAAGGCCTGCTGTTGCTCGACCTCAAGGACCTCAAGGCGCTGCTGGCGCACCTGAAGGACAACCCGCAGATGCTGGGTGAAGACAGCGCGCTGATGACCAGTGCCTCCACCCAGGCCTTGCTGCGTCGCCTGGCGACACTGGAGCAGCAAGGTGCCGAGGCGCTGTTCGGTGAGCCCGCGTTGCAACTCGAAGACTTGCTGCGGCCTGGCAGTGACGGCCGTGGGCGCATCCACCTGCTCGATGCCAGCCGGCTGGTGCATGAAGCGCCGAAGGTGTATGCAACCTTCCTGCTGTGGCTGTTGGCGGAGTTGTTCGAACAGTTGCCTGAGCGCGGCGATGCCGACAAGCCAGTACTGGCGCTGTTCTTCGATGAAGCGCACTTGCTGTTCAATGGCACGCCCAAGGCGTTGCAGGACCGCCTGGAGCAGGTGGTTCGGCTGATTCGCTCCAAGGGCGTGGGGGTCTACTTCGTGACCCAGTCGCCAGGTGATCTACCCGATGCGGTGCTGGCCCAATTGGGTTTGCGCATCCAGCATGGTTTGCGTGCGTTCACCGCAAAAGAGCAGAAGTCGCTCCGGGCCGTGGCCGATGGTTTCCGCCCCAACCCCGCATTCGACAGCCTGGCGGTGCTGACCGAGCTGGGTATTGGTGAAGCGTTGGTCGGTACGCTGGAAGAGAAGGGCACCCCCGCCATGGTGCAGCGGGTGCTGATCGCGCCGCCGCAGTCGCGTATCGGGCCATTGAGTGCGGCTGAGCGCACTGCGTTGATTACCTCGTCACCGCTGGCCGGGCGTTATGACAAGCCGGTGGACCGTGAATCGGCTTATGAAATGCTCACTCAGCGCAAAGGTGAGCCTGTCGAGCCAGCGCCAGTGCCGAAGGCCGATGAAGAGAGCTTTGCCGACAAGGCTGGCGATTTTTTGCAGAGTGCTGCGGGGCAGGCGATCAAGTCCGCCGTGCGGCAGGCGGCCAATCAGTTGGGGCGGCAATTGGTGCGCGGGCTGATGGGGTCGTTATTGGGGGGCAAGAAGCGCTAGCAGCGCCACGCACTGCAGGAGCAGCCTTGCGCTGCGAAGAGGCCGGTACAGCCCATGAAGCTGTAGTGCCTTTGCCGATGTATTCGCAGCGCAAGGCTGCTCCTACAGGGGCGCGCTAATATGAAAAAGGCGCCCGAAGGCGCCTTTTTCTACAGCGGTGTCGCTCAGCCGATTGCCTTGGACGCCAGCCAGAACAGGCCAGCTGCCAAGCCCATCGAGGCAGGCAGGGTCAGGATCCACGCCAGCAGGATGGTCTTCACGGTGCCGCCTTGCAGGCCGCTCTTGTTGGCGACCATGGTACCGGCCACGCCGGACGACAACACGTGGGTGGTCGATACCGGCAGGCTGAACACGTTGGCCATGCCGATGGCACAGGCCGCGGTGATCTGCGCCGACATGCCCTGGGCGTAGGTCATGCCCTGCTTGCCGATCTTCTCGCCAACGGTCAGAACCACGCGCTTCCAGCCGACCATGGTACCCAGGCCCAAGGCCAGGGCAACGGCCACGATCACCCAGAACGGTGCGTATTCGGTGGTGGCGGTGAGGTCTTTGCGCAGCTTCTCCAGGTCTGCCTTTTCACGGGCATCCAGGCCTGGCAGCTTGCCGACCTTTTTCGCCGTGTCATCCAGGCAGAGCAGGTAGCGGCGAACTTCCACGCGCTTCTCGGCATCCAGGGTGTGGTAGTCGGTCACGCCCTTGAGCGAGGCCTGCAGAGCGGCGATGGTCGGCTCGGTCTGCTGCGGGTTGCAGCTGAACTGCTCCGGCAGGTCGCTGGCCTTGGCCTTGCCCAATGCCAGGAACTCACCCAGGGTGGCGGCATTGCGCTCGTAGAACTGGCTCATGTGCAAGGTGGCGTCGCGGGTGCGTTCGATCTGATAGGTGGTGCTGTTCAGGTCGAGCACGAACTTGGCCGGTACGATACCGATCAGCACCAGCATGATCAGGCCAATGCCTTTCTGGCCATCGTTGGAGCCGTGCACGAAGCTCACGCCCATGGCCGAAATCACCAGTACCAGGCGGTTCCAGAACGGCGGGTGCTTCTTGTCGTCGAGCTTGCGGCGCTGTTCAGGCGTCTTGTGCATCTTCGACAGCGGGCGCCACCATTTAAGGCCGATCAGCACCAGCGCAGCGACCGCGAAGCCGGCCATGGGCGAGACCACCAGCGACATGGCGATGTCGATCGCCTTCTGCCAGTTGACGCCATCGCCCAGCGGGATGTCGTTGATCAGGGCGTTGGCCAGGCCAACACCGAGGATCGAGCCGATCAGCGTGTGCGAGCTGGAAGCCGGGATACCGAAGTACCAGGTGCCCAGGTTCCAGGTGATGGCCGCAGCCAACAGCGAGAAGACCATGGCCAGGCCGTGTCCGGTGTTCACATTGATCAGCAGCTCTACCGGCAGCAGGTGAACGATGGCATAGGCCACCCCGACACCACCGAGCAGAACGCCGAGGAAGTTGAACACGCCGGAGAAGAACACGGCGAGGTGCGGCGGCATGGCTTTGGTATAGATGACGGTAGCTACCGCGTTGGCGGTGTCATGAAAGCCATTGATGAACTCGAAGGCGAGTACGAAGGTCAAGGCGAGCAGGAGGCTCACCAACACCCAGGCATCCAGTCCGCTGAATAAATCGATCATGAAGGTTGTCTGGCGGTCTTAGGGGGGCGGGATTATGCCAGAAAATATTGGCAATCGATGCACCTGCTACAGACCAATAGCACGCACTGTGACGCAGCCTTCACGCGCTTGCCAACGCTTGCATGAATAGTAGCGTCCGCAAAAAAGCGTGAAATATTCAAAAAATCGGCAAATGTCTGGGAAATAATCGACGCTTGATTGATTCAAACGGCCGTATGAAATTTGTGTAATTCCATTTCATCATCGACCTCTGAGTAAAGATCGACCGCGCCCGGGCAGGCCGGGCGACGACGCGGAAGGCGGAACGTTGCGCTTACGGCTTGTCGCTGCGCAGTTCCTTTTCCATTTTTTCCAGTTCCTGGTTGAACGCCTGGTCACGCACGCTGGCGCGCTTGCGCCACGGTTTGCGTTCGGGGTCCGGTTGAGCGGCGTAAGTGGTCACTTCACCACCGTAAACATCCTTGTAACGTTCAGCCTGGCGCTCGAGTTCTGCGCGCAGTTCATCTTTCGTCACAGTAGTACCTGAGTAAGTTGAATTAAGACTGTTGTTTTAGCTGTACAGCATGCCCCTGCGCATACAAAGGATGCCACAGGGAAAGCAGAGGGGGTGCCATACAGAACCTGCACATGCGTGGGTTGCCCGTAAGTGCTGGAGACAGCGGTGTGTTCCATTACCACAGCAACAAGGCGTACAACCCAATCGATTATAGCAACCGATAATTCTTCGAACAGGGATATTTACCAAAGCCTGACATGCCCGTCGAAGTAGTTGGGCTCAATGGGTAACGCGTCACACCGTGCGTATAACTTTGAAAGGTGCAAGCGGCAAAAGTTCGTCGGCCAGCCGTGGCGAACGCAGAAAGTAAAACGGCCTCGCACAAGGCGAGGCCGTTGCCTGGGACTTCTACGGTGGGTACCTGACCAGTCTCTCCAAAGAAGCCACAAAGTGGCATGAGAAAGGTATAAGCAAAAGTGTCAGCGGTCAATTGCGATTATCGGCCGTTCGTTCGATAATCGCACGAACCAGCGTTTTTTTTGAGGTGAGCGATGAGCGACGAAACAGCGGCCAACGAATCTGCCAACCCAGAGTCGGCACGCCCTGCCGCACCCGCCCTGGCGCCGCCGATCGTGGCGTCGCCGGCCAAGCGTATTCAGGCGTTTACTGGCGACCCGGATTTCATGACCTCCCTCGCGCGTGGGCTGGCAGTCATCCAGGCGTTTCAGGAGCGCAAGCGCCACCTGACCATCGCCCAGATCAGCCACCGCACCGAGATCCCTCGCGCAGCCGTGCGCCGTTGCCTGCATACCTTGATCAAGCTGGGCTATGCGACGACTGACGGGCGCACGTATTCACTGCTGCCCAAGGTGCTGACCCTGGGCCATGCCTACCTGTCGTCGACGCCATTGGCGATTTCTGCGCAGCCGTACCTGGACCGCATCAGTGACCAACTGCACGAGGCGGCCAACATGGCCACCCTCGAAGGTGACGACATCCTTTATATAGCTCGATCGGCGACTGTGGAGCGGTTGATCTCGGTCGACCTGTCGGTCGGCGGGCGCTTGCCGGCCTACTGCACGTCGATGGGGCGCATTCTGCTGGCGGCGATGGACGACACCAGCCTGCGCGAGTACCTCGACCGGGCTGACCTCAAGCCGCGCACCAGCCGCACCTTGCACGATGCCGAATCGTTGTTTGCCTGCATTCAGCAAGTACGAGCCCAGGGCTGGTGCGTGGTGGACCAGGAGCTGGAGCAAGGGCTGCGTTCCATCGCCGTGCCGATCTATGACGCTTCGGGGCAGGTGCTGGCTGCATTGAACGTCAGCACCCACGTCGGGCGTGTGACGCGCAGCGAACTGGAGCAGCGCTTCTTGCCGATCCTGCTGGCAGCCAGTCGAGACCTTTGCCATCAATTGTTTGGTTGATGCCGCGCAAGGGAGGGCCGCTGAGCGCCCTTCCTGCCCCATTATCGAGCACGGAAGCCTTTCCTGTTCGATAAACGCACAATGTCGTGCTCAGTGAATTGCGTCGTCCCGGTAGGCTGATTAATGTCTCTCGCAACGGTCGGCTTTGCCGACCGAACAAGAAAAACATGTGAGGCACATACCATGACTACTGTCCCATCGCTGCCGCGGCCGCACCCGCTCGCAGCACTGTTGTATCCAGGCTGACGCAGGCCGCCATCCTCCTATTATCGAACCCTGTACTTGCGCGCTGAGTGCAGTGGCATGGCCGTGCCCTAATTCTGGATAACAACAATGAACCAACCGCAAACCAACGTCGGCAAATGCCTCGACGTCCAGTCGTTCATCAACGACCAGCCGCTGTCCCGCTATCAATGGCGTGTCGTGCTGCTGTGTTTTCTGATCGTTTTCCTCGATGGCCTGGACACTGCCGCCATGGGCTTCATCGCCCCGGCCTTGTCGCAGGAGTGGGGCATCGACCGCGCCAGCCTCGGCCCGGTCATGAGTGCCGCGTTGATCGGCATGGTGTTCGGCGCACTGGGCTCAGGCCCGCTGGCCGACCGTTTCGGGCGTAAAGGCGTACTGGTGGCTGCCGTGCTGGTGTTCGGCGGCTTCAGCCTGGCCTCGGCCTACGCGACCAACGTCGACCAGTTGTTGGTCCTGCGCTTCCTCACCGGGCTTGGCCTGGGTGCAGGTATGCCCAATGCGACGACGCTGCTGTCCGAATACACCCCTGAGCGGCTCAAATCGCTGCTGGTGACCAGCATGTTCTGCGGCTTCAACCTGGGCATGGCGGGCGGTGGGTTTATCTCCGCGAAGATGATCCCGGCGTATGGCTGGCATAGCCTGCTGGTGATCGGTGGCGTGCTGCCGCTGTTGCTGGCGGTGGTGCTGCTGGTCTGGTTGCCGGAGTCGGCACGCTTCCTGGTAGTGCGTAATCGCGGTACGGATAAAGTCCGCAAAACCCTGGCGCCGATTGCGCCGCAGGTAGTGGCCCAGGCGGCCAGCTTCAGCGTGCCGGAGCAAAAGGCGGTGGCGGCGCGCAACGTATTCGCGGTCATCTTCTCGGGCACCTACGGCCTGGGCACGATGTTGCTGTGGCTGACTTACTTCATGGGCTTGGTGATTGTCTATCTGTTGACCAGCTGGCTGCCGACCCTGATGCGTGACAGCGGGGCCAGCATGGAGCAGGCGGCGTTCATTGGCGCACTGTTCCAGTTTGGCGGCGTGCTGAGCGCAGTCGGGGTGGGCTGGGCCATGGATCGCTTCAACCCGCACAAGGTCATCGGCATTTTCTACCTGCTGGCCGGGGTGTTTGCCTACGCAGTTGGGCAGAGCCTGGGCAACATCACCCTGCTCGCCACTCTGGTACTGGTCGCTGGTATGTGCGTCAACGGGGCGCAGTCGGCCATGCCGTCGCTGGCTGCCCGCTTCTACCCAACCCAAGGGCGCGCCACGGGCGTTTCGTGGATGCTGGGCATCGGCCGCTTTGGCGCGATCCTCGGCGCCTGGAGTGGTGCGACGCTGCTGGGCCTGGGCTGGAATTTCGAACAGGTGCTGACAGCGCTGCTGGTGCCGGCGGCATTGGCGACGGTGGGTGTGGTCGTGAAAGGGCTGGTCAGCCACGCGGACGCGACCTGAGTGCCGAAGGGGGCCGCTTTGCGGCCCATTCGCAGCACAAGGCTGCTCCTACAGTAGAAATACATAAATGGTTCGATAATCGCACATAAGGTCGATTATCGGATTGTAAGGGACCTACCAGTCTCCTTAATCTGAACGCACTGATGAACCCTGACCGGGAGTCTCCAAAGCGAGCCGGCACCCCATGAATTCGCTGTCGCTGCGGTTCATTCGGGGGCCAATCCGCGAGCAGATCGTTGCGGCCATCCGCTGGGCGATCCGCTTTGCCGGCGACGTGCAGACCACCACCGAATCCACCCGAATCGAGATGTCCGCCTTACGCGACCTCGAAGCCCATACCGCCGCGGCCCATGGCCAGATGGCAGGAGAAGCCAAATGCGCGACGTATTCATCTGTGACGCCATCCGCACCCCGATCGGCCGCTTCGGCGGCGCCCTGGCCGGCGTGCGCGCCGATGACCTGGCGGCAGTGCCGCTGAAGGCGCTGATCGAGCGTAACCCTTCGGTGCAGTGGGATCAGGTCGACGAAGTGTTCTTCGGCTGTGCCAACCAGGCCGGTGAAGACAACCGCAACGTGGCGCGCATGGCGCTGCTGCTGGCGGGCCTGCCTGAGAGCATTCCTGGCGTGACCCTGAACCGCCTGTGCGCATCGGGCATGGATGCCATCGGCACGGCGTTCCGCGCGATCGCCAGTGGCGAAATGGAATTGGCCATCGCCGGTGGCGTTGAGTCGATGTCGCGTGCACCCTTCGTGATGGGCAAGGCCGAAAGCGGCTACTCGCGCAACATGAAGCTTGAAGACACTACCATCGGCTGGCGTTTCATCAACCCGCTGATGAAGAGCCAGTACGGCGTCGATTCGATGCCGGAAACCGCTGATAACGTCGCTGACGATTACCAGGTTTCCCGCGCCGACCAGGATGCATTCGCCCTGCGCAGCCAGCAAAAGGCCGCCGCGGCCCATGCAGCCGGCTTCTTCGCCGAAGAGATCGTGCCAGTGCGCATTGCCCACAAGAAGGGCGAAACTATCGTCGAGCGTGATGAACACCTGCGCCCGGAAACCACCCTGGAAGCATTGACCAAGCTCAAGCCGGTCAATGGCCCGGACAAGACCGTCACCGCAGGCAACGCATCGGGTGTCAACGACGGTGCTGCGGCACTGATCCTGGCCTCGGCGGAAGCGGTGAAGAAACACGGCCTGACCCCACGTGCCCGGGTACTGGGCATGGCCAGCGGCGGCGTGGCTCCTCGGGTAATGGGCATTGGCCCGGTGCCTGCGGTGCGCAAGCTGGCCGAGCGCCTGGGTGTGGCGATGAGCGACTTCGACGTGATCGAGCTGAACGAAGCGTTCGCCAGCCAAGGCCTGGCCGTGCTGCGTGAGCTGGGTGTGGCCGATGATGCGCCGCAGGTGAACCCCAATGGTGGCGCGATTGCCCTGGGCCACCCGCTGGGCATGAGTGGCGCGCGCCTGGTGCTGACGGCGTTGCATCAGTTGGAGAAGAGTGGCGGGCGTAAAGGCCTGGCGACCATGTGTGTGGGGGTAGGCCAAGGTTTGGCGTTGGCCATCGAGCGGGTTTGATCAGGCTCGGCCTCTTCGCGGGTAAACCCGCTCCCACAGGGATCCACGCAATCCTCTGTGGGAGCGGGTTTACCCGCGAAGAGGCCGGATCTATGAGACACAAGGCTAATGGCCAGCCGCGCAGCGGAACGAGTGTGTTACTAGGTATGTCTAGACTTACCTAGGACCCTCCAGGAGTAAAACCTCATGACCTCAACCTATTACACCGGCGAAGAACGCAGCAAGCGTATCTTCGCGATCGTCGGTGCCTCTTCAGGCAACCTGGTGGAATGGTTCGACTTCTACGTCTACGCCTTCTGCGCGATCTACTTCGCCCCGGCCTTCTTCCCCTCCGACGACCCCACTGTGCAGTTGCTCAACACCGCCGGTGTGTTCGCAGCGGGCTTCCTGATGCGCCCCATTGGTGGCTGGATCTTTGGCCGCCTGGCCGACCGCCATGGCCGCAAGAATTCCCTGATGATCTCGGTGCTGATGATGTGCGCCGGGTCCTTGATGATTGCCTGCCTGCCGACCTACGGCAGCATTGGTACCTGGGCGCCGGCGCTGCTATTGCTCGCCCGCTTGATCCAAGGCCTGTCGGTAGGTGGCGAGTACGGCACCACGGCGACCTACATGAGTGAAGTGGCATTGCGCGGCCAGCGCGGTTTCTTCGCCTCGTTCCAATACGTGACCCTGATCGGCGGCCAGTTACTGGCGGTGCTGGTGGTGGTCATCCTGCAGCAGTTGCTGACCGAGGACGAACTGCGCGCCTGGGGCTGGCGTATTCCGTTCGTGGTCGGTGCCGTGGCCGCGCTGATCTCGCTGATGCTGCGTCGCTCGCTGCACGAAACCAGCAACGCCGAAACACGCAATGACAAAGACGCCGGCTCGATCAGCGGCTTGTTCCGCAATCACGCCGCGGCGTTCATCACCGTGCTGGGGTACACCGCCGGCGGTTCGCTGATTTTCTACACCTTCACCACCTACATGCAGAAGTACCTGGTCAACACGGCCGGGATGAACGCCAAGAGCGCCAGCTATGTGATGACGGGGGCGCTGTTCCTGTTCATGATCCTGCAGCCGTTCTTCGGCATGCTGTCCGACCGTATCGGCCGGCGTAACTCGATGCTGCTGTTCGGCGCCTTGGGCACGCTGTTCACCGTGCCCCTGTTGATGGCGCTGAAGACCGTGACCAGCCCGTTCCTGGCGTTCGTGCTGATCAGCCTGGCCTTGTGTATCGTCAGTTTCTACACCTCGATCAGCGGCCTGGTAAAAGCGGAGATGTTCCCGCCGCAGGTGCGCGCACTGGGTGTGGGCCTTGCGTATGCGGTGGCCAACGCCATGTTCGGCGGGTCGGCTGAATACGTGGCCTTGGGCCTGAAGACCCTGGGCATGGAAAACACCTTCTACTGGTACGTGACGGCCATGATGGCGGTGGCCTTCTTGTTCAGCCTGCGCCTGCCGAAGCAGGCGGCGTACCTGCACCATGACGATTAAGGACCTGCAATGACGTACCGTGCGGACAACCAGCTGTTCGATGCCTACTTCACCGCGCCGGCCATGCGCGAGATTTTCTCCGACCGTGGCCGCCTGCAGGGCATGCTCGATTTCGAAGCCGCCCTGGCCCGCGCCGAAGCGGCCGCCGGGCTGGTGCCGCACAGTGCGGTGGCGGCCATCGAGGCGGCCTGTAAGGCAGAGCGTTACGACGCTGGCGCCCTGGCCGATGCCATTGCCAGTGCCGGCAACTCGGCGATCCCGTTGGTGAAGGCGCTGGGCAAAGTGATCGCCAGCGGCGTGCCCGAGGCCGAGCGCTACGTGCACCTGGGCGCCACCAGCCAGGACGCCATGGACACCGGGCTGGTACTGCAACTGCGCGATGCCCTCGACCTGATCGAGGCAGACCTTGCTCAACTGGCCGATACCCTGGCGCGCCAGGCCTTGCACCATGCCGACACCCCGATGGTGGGGCGTACCTGGCTGCAACACGCCACGCCGGTCACCTTGGGCATGAAGCTGGCCGGTGTGCTGGGCGCGCTGACCCGTCATCGCCAGCGGCTTCAGGAGCTGCGCCCGCGCCTGCTGTGCCTGCAGTTCGGTGGTGCGTCTGGCAGCCTGGCAGCGTTGGGCAGCAAAGCCATGCCGGTGGCCGAGGGCCTGGCCGAGCAGCTCAAGCTGCACTTGCCCGAGCAACCCTGGCACACCCAGCGCGACCGGCTGGTGGAGTTTGCCTCGGTGCTGGGCCTGATCGCCGGCAGCCTGGGCAAGTTTGGCCGCGATGTCAGCCTGCTGATGCAGACCGAGGCGGGGGAGGTGTTCGAGCCTTCCGCGCCAGGCAAGGGTGGTTCGTCGACCATGCCGCACAAACGCAACCCGGTGGGTGCCGCGGTGCTGATCGGTGCCGCTACCCGCGTGCCAGGCCTGTTGTCGACCTTGTTCGCCGCCATGCCTCAAGAACATGAACGCAGCCTTGGCCTGTGGCATGCCGAGTGGGAAACCCTGCCGGATATCTGCTGCCTGGTTTCCGGCGCCCTGCGCCAGGCCCAGGTGATTGCCGAAGGCATGCAGGTCGATGCCGAACGTATGCGCCGCAACCTCGACCTGACCCAGGGGCTGGTGCTGGCTGAGGCGGTCAGCATTGTCCTGGCCCAGCGCCTGGGCCGTGATCGCGCCCACCATTTGCTCGAACAGTGCTGCCAGCGCGCCGTCGCCGAACAGCGACACCTGCGTGCCGTGCTGGGTGACGAGCCGCAGGTCAGTGCCGAATTGTCGGCAGAAGAACTCGATCGCTTGCTCGACCCTGCCCATTACCTTGGCCAGGCCCGCGTCTGGGTGGCGCGCGCCGTGGCCGAACATCAACGTTTCACTGCCTGAAGGAGACTGCTGTGGCGCATTTGCAACTGGCCGATGGCGTACTGAACTATCAAATCGATGGCCCGGCGGATGCTCCGGTGCTGGTCTTGTCCAACTCCCTCGGCACCGACCTGGGCATGTGGGACACGCAGATCCCCGTGTGGAGCGAGCGCTTCCGTGTGCTGCGCTATGACACCCGCGGCCACGGCGATTCGCTGGTGACCGCCGGCCCGTACAGCATCGAGCAACTGGGCCGCGACGTCGTGGCCTTGCTCGACGCCCTGGACATCAACAAGGCGCACTTCGTCGGCCTGTCGATGGGCGGCCTGATCGGCCAATGGCTGGGCATCAACGCCGGCGAGCGCCTGGCCAGCCTGACCCTGTGCAACACCGCCGCCAAAATTGGCAGCGATGAGGTCTGGAACCCGCGTATCGACACCGTGCTCAAAGGCGGCCAACAGGCCATGGTCGCGCTGCGCGACGCGTCCATCGCCCGCTGGTTCACCCCGGCCTTCGCCCAGGCGCAGCCCGAGCAGGCCCAGCGTATCTGCCAGATGCTCGCGCAGACCCAGCCTGAGGGCTATGCGGCCAACTGCGCTGCGGTACGCGACGCCGACTACCGCGAGCAGGTGCAGCGTATCCAAGTGCCGACGCTGATCGTTGCTGGTACTGAAGACGTGGTGACCACGCCGGAACATGGCCGCTTCATGCAGGCGGCTATCAAGGGTGCCGAGTATGTCGATTTCCCGGCGGCGCACCTGTCCAACGTCGAAATTGGCGAGCGCTTCAGCCGCCGTGTACTCGACTTCCTGCTGGCCCACTGAGGACAACGCCATGGATGAGAAACAACGCTACGACGCGGGCATGCAAGTGCGCCGCGCGGTGCTGGGCGATGCCCACGTGGACCGCAGCCTGGAGAAGCTCAACGACTTCAATGGCGAGTTCCAGGAAATGATCACTCGCCATGCCTGGGGTGATATCTGGACCCGCCCCGGCCTGCCGCGCCATACCCGCAGCCTGATCACCATCGCCATGTTGATTGGCATGAACCGCAACGACGAGCTCAAGCTGCACCTG
The DNA here is from genome assembly GCF_026240895.1 of Pseudomonas sp. DCB_AW. Classification (NCBI taxonomy): domain Bacteria; kingdom Pseudomonadati; phylum Pseudomonadota; class Gammaproteobacteria; order Pseudomonadales; family Pseudomonadaceae; genus Pseudomonas; species Pseudomonas sp. DCB_AW. Next base: position 91,305 of record NZ_JAPFCE010000010.1, on the reverse strand, counting down.
CGCGCCGCTGCCAACAATGGCGTGACCCGTGACGAGATCAAGGAAGTGCTGATGCAGAGCGCGATCTATTGCGGTATTCCGGCAGCCAATGCCACCTTCCACCTGGCGGAGTCGGTGTGGGATGAGCTGGGGGTTGAGTCGCGCCAGCCGTGACCTTAGCTGTTTTCACTGGCCCTATCGCCGGCTTGCCGTCGATGGGGCCAGTGGCGGCAACTGTTGTCACACCGCCGCGTTTTTCTGCCTGATGGCGACCGGCCCGGCGTTGGCTTCCACGGCCCGCTTCAGCGCCGGGCACAACCCCAGCATGAATGCAGCTTCGGCCACCACGAACAGCGGCCCGATGATCAGCCCGCTGATGTCGTCGACGAACGCCGGCTTGCGGCCCTCGTAGTAGTGGCCGACGAACTGGATGATCCAGCCCAGCACAAATGCCCCCAGCCCACCCCCCAGCCACAGCCCGGTGCTTTGCACCGCCAGTACCTGGCCAACCCACAGGCACAGCCCCAGCAGCAGGCCCATGACCAGCCCGAAGCGCAGGTCCAGGCGCAGGTAGAACCACACCGAGGCGGCGGCCGCCAGCAGGGCAGGTGAGAGCCAGATGCCTGCAATGTCCCAGCCTGGGCGCGACAGCAGGATGGTCACGGCCAGCACGATCAGTGGAATGCCGACGAAATGGGTGGCGATGTTGCGCGGGTCGCGGTGGTAATGGGCGTACTGGCTCAGGTGCTCTTCAAGGTTTTTCATTGTTGTGCCTCCCTGGTTTGCCTGATCGGGTTTACTGCCTGTGCCGGCCTCTTCGCGGGCAACCTATATTGCTCAGGATAGCCTGCAGCCCACCAGCATCATCACTTCAGCGAATGGCAGCACTCCGCAGGGGCGCATCCAGCCCCACCAGCGTCTCGATCATCGCCCGCGCCGCCGGCGACAATCGGTAGCCGCTGCGGCTGACCACGCCGCAGCGCACGCTGAGCACCTCCAGTGCGGGCGGCAGGTTGCGCCAGTGCAGGCGCACCAGGCGGCCGGCCGCCAGGTCTTCGGCAACGGCTTCTTCGCTGGCAGTACCGATTGCATTACTGGCCTGCACGACACTGCGCAGCACCGCCAGGTGCTCGGTCTGCAGGTGCGGGGTGAAGTCGCTGCGCCCGCTCAGGTTGGCCAGGCGCTTGCGCACACCGGGCGCGAGCAGGGCGCTGGCCAGCGGGTAGGTGAACAGGTCGTTGGTCGACAAGCTGTCCTTGGCCAGCAACGGGTGGCCGGGGCGGCAGAAGAACAGGCCGGGGCGTGGCGAAAGCGGCTCGGTATGGAAGTTGGGGTCGGCCTCGAACGGGCGGATGTCGTCGACGAAGAATTCAATCTGCTCACGGCGCAGTGCCTGGCCGAGGCGCTCGGCATTGTCCACCAGCAGCGAGGTACGAATACCCGGGTGGCTGTCGATGAAGTGGCGCAGGGCATCGGGGACCAGGCGAACAGCCAGGGCTGGGCCGCTGCCGAAGTGCAACTCGCCAGCGTCGAGCTTGGTCATCTGCAGCACTTCGTTGCTCAACTGCGCGGCACCTTGCACGAGGCGGCGTGCGTGCTGCAGCACCACCAAGCCTTCGGGGGTGGGTGGCAGTGCCTTGCTGGCGCGGTCTACCAAGGCGCAGCCGAATGTCTGCTCCAGGCCCTGGATGGCACGGCTGAATGCAGGCTGGGTGATGCCCATGGCTTCAGCGGCGCGGACAAAACTGCGGTATTCGTTGAGGGCGATGAAGTAGCGCAGTTGACGGAGGTCCATGTCGCGGCTCTGGGGCGGGGATCAGGGCTCGATTTAAGCTGTTACAGCTTATGTCGTCAACGAAGGTTTGTTTAGGTTGTTATGCGATAAAGTTATTTGTGCGTCAAGTCATCCGGCCTCTTCGCGGGTAAACCCGCTCCCACAGGGACCGCGTGGTTCTTCAAACCGGCGCGGACCTGTGGGAGCGGGTTTACCCGCGAAGAGGCCTGTGAAATTACAGCAGGTTCAACGGGTAGCTCACGATCAAGCGGTTCTCATCGAACGCGTTGGTGCTGAAGTCCCGGCGCATGGTCGAGTTGCGCCACTTCAACGAAAGGTCCTTGAAGCTGCCCGACTGCACCACATAAGCCAGCTCCGTTTCCCGCGCCCACTCCTTGCCGTCGTCAACGCCACCTGCAGTCACGTTGTCACCCTTGATATAGCGGTTCATCAGGGTCAGCCCCGGTACCCCGACAGTGGCGAAGTTGAAGTCATGGCGCACCTGCCAGGAGCGTTCCTTGGCGTTGTCGAAGCTTGAGTTGTAGCTGTCGTTGGCCAAGGTGCCGCCGCTGGTACCGTTGACGCGCATCCAGGCGTCATCGCCGCTGACCTTCTGCAGGCCGACGTAGAAGGTATGGCCCTGGTAGCGAGCCGAGAGCAGCGCCGAGGCGGTGCGGTTGTCCAGGTCGCCGGCGCGCTCGGCACCGTCTTCCTTGCCGGTGAAGTAACCGAGGTTGGCGCCCAGGGTCCAGTCGCCCAGTGGCTGGCTGTGGACCAGGTTGAGGTACTGCTGGCGGTAGATGTCCTTGAGCTGGGCATCCCACAGGGCAATCGTCGTGCGCTTGTCGTTGAAGGTGTACTCACCGCCGCCGAAATTGAAGCGGTCGGATGTGAAAGCACCGCGGCCATTGAGCGACATGTCTTCCATGCTGGCGTCGTTGCGCGGGCTGTTGGCGCGGAACTGGCCGGCGTACAGGGTCAGGCCGTCGATTTCCTTGGAGGTCAGCTGGCCGCCGCGGAAGGTTTGTGGCAGCGAGCGACCATCGTCGGAGCGCAGGATCGGCAGCACCGGCATCCATTCGCCGACCTTCAATTCGGTCTGCGAGAGCTTGGCTTTCAAGGCCACGCCCAGGCGGCCGAAATCATCGGCGGGGCGGCCATCGTCGTGCACCGGCAGCAGGTGCGTGTTGGTGGTGCCTTTACCGCCATCGAGCTTGACCGAGTACAGGCCCAGTACGTCCATGCCGAAACCGACGGTGCCTTGGGTAAAACCGGAGCGGGCGTCGAGGATGAAGCTTTGGGTCCACTCTTCGGCCTTGGCCTGCGGGTGAGCCGGGTCGACGAAATTGCGGTTGATGTAGAAGTTGCGCAGGTTGAGGGTGGCCTTGCCGTCCTCGATGAAACCACCGTCGGCGGCGAACACGGGGAGGGTGCAGGACATGGCCAACAGGCCTGGCAGCAGCTGGCGTGCGGGGTACGAAATGCTCATCTGTCGTGGATCTCTTGTTTTTATTGGCGAGCCGTTGCACTGCAGGATGCGGCCTGCAAGCACGGGTCTTTTGATGAACGTGGGCAACGTTGCGTGAGCGGATGGTGCGGGGTAGGGAAGGGGCGAGGCAATTCGTCGCAGACGGTATGGGGCGATAATCGAACGGAATGTTCCAGTTGGTTAATTGTTTTTATGCACCGGCCTCTTTGCGGGCAAGCCCGCTCCCACAGGACTGTGTCGAGCCAAAGGGCAGTTAAGTACCTGTAGGAGCGGGCTTGCCCGCGAAGAGGCCGGCGCCGACAACCGAAAACAAAAAGCCCACCGCGAAGGTGGGCTTGATGCTGCTACCGGATCATTCAGCCTTTCGGTGTTTCCACCGAAGCTTGCTGATTGGCCTGACCGGTTTTCTCGTACCAGCCACCGCCGAGCGCCTTGTACAGGTTGACCTCGCTGGTCAGCTGCGACAGGCGATCACCGATCAATGCCTGCTGGGCGCTGAACAGGTTGCGTTGGGCGTCGAGGAAGGTCAGGTTGCTGTCGATACCGATACGGTAGCGACGCTCCGCCAGGCGGTAGTAATCCTGGTTGGCCTGCACCAGGTCACGTTGTGCCTGCAACTGCTCTTCGAAGGTCTTGCGCGCCGCCAGGCCATCGGAGACTTCCTGGAAGGCGGTCTGGATGGTCTTTTCGTACTTGGCGACGTTGATGTCCTTCTGGATCTTCGAGTAGTCCAGGCTCGCCTTCAGGCTGCCGGCGTTGAAGATCGGCAGGTTGATCTGCGGCTGGAACAGCCAGGCGCCCGACCCCCCCTTGAACAGGCCGCCCATGTCCGGGCTCAGGGTACCGGCATTGGCGGTCAGGCTGATGCTCGGGAAGAACGCTGCGCGGGCCGCGCCGATGTTGGCGTTGGCGGCCTTGAGCAGGTGCTCGGCTTCCTGGATGTCCGGGCGACGCTGGAGGATGTCCGACGGCAGGCCGGCCGGTACTTCGGCCAACTGGTCGGCATTGAGCTCCAGTGGCGCAGGCAGGTCGGCCGGTACGCCGGTACCCAGCAGCACGGTCAGGCTGTTGAGGTCCTGTGCAACCAGGCGCTGGTACTGCGAGTACTTGACCCGCGCGCCTTCCACGGCGGTGCGTGCCTGGCTGAGGTCGAGGGCAGAGGCCACCCCGACTTCATTGCTGCGACGGGTCAGGTTGTAGCTTTCCTGGTAGGTCTTCAGCGTTTCTTCGGTCAGCTTGAACAGCGCCTGATCCGCCTGCCAGGTGTAGTAGGCGTTGGCCACGCTGGCCACCAGGGCGATCTGCGTGGAGCGCCGCGCCTGCTCGCTGGACAGGTAGGTTTCCAGGGCCTGCTCGCTCAGGCTGCGCACCCGGCCGAACAGGTCCAGCTCATAGGCGCTGACGCCGAGCGTGGCCGAGTACTGGCTGGTGATGTCGGCTTGGCCAGTTTGCGACATGTCTGCCGGTACCCGCTGGCGGCTGCCGCTGCCGGTGGCCGAAACCGCCGGGAACAGGTCGGCCCGCTGGATGCGGTACTGCGCACGGTAGGCGTCGATGTTCAACGCCGCGACACGCAGGTCGCGGTTGTTGACCAGCGAGGTCTGGATCAGCTGCTGCAGGGCCGGGTCGTGGAAGAACTGGCGCCAGCCCTGTTCGGCGGCGGCAACGTCTGCCGCTTCGGTCGGCGAGTACGCAGGGCCTTGCGGCCACTGCGCTGCCACCGGCGCTTCCGGGGTCTGGTAGTCAGGGATCAGCGAGCAGCCGCCAAGAATCAAAGCGGTTACCGCCAGGGACAACAAAGACTTGGTCATTGCCCAGCCTCATAACGTGGAGTTTCAGGGGTGACGTCTTTTTCCGGCTGTTTGCTGCCGAACAGCGACGACACTGCGACGAAGAATAGCGGTACCCAGAAGATTGCCAGTACGGTGGCGCTGATCATGCCGCCGATCACGCCGGTGCCGATGGCGTGCTGGCTGCCGGCGCCCGCGCCGCTGGCGATGGTCAACGGTACCACGCCAAGGATGAACGCCAGCGAGGTCATGATGATCGGGCGCAGACGCATGCGGCACGCCTCGATCGCGGCGTCGTACAGGCTGCGGCCCTGCTCGTGCAGTTCTTTGGCGAACTCGACGATCAGGATCGCGTTCTTCGCCGCCAGGCCGATGGTGGTCAACAGGCCGACCAGGAAGTACACGTCGTTGGACAACCCGCGCAGGCTAGTGGCGATCAGTGCACCGATGATCCCCAGCGGTACGACCAGCACGACGGCGATCGGGATCGACCAGCTTTCGTACAGCGCTGCCAGGCACAGGAACACGAACAGGACCGAGAGGGCGAACAGTGCCGGCATCTGCGAGCCGGAGAGTTTTTCCTCGTAGGACATGCCGGTCCAGGAGAAGCCGATACCGCTTGGCAGTTCGCCAGCGATACGCTCAACCTCGGCCATGGCCTCACCGGTACTGTAGCCAGGCGCTGGCGCACCGAGAATTTCCATCGCCTCGACGCCGTTGTAGCGGGACAGCTTCGGCGAACCGTAGGTCCATTCACCTTTGGCGAAGGAGGAGAACGGCACCATCTCGCCCTTGCCGTTGCGCACGTACCACTTCTGCAGGTCTTCCGGGCTCATCCGGGCGTTCGGTTCGCCTTGGATGTACACCTTCTTGACCCGGCCACGGTCGATGAAGTCGTTGACGTAGCTGGCACCCAGGGCAATCGACAGAGTGTTGTTGATGTCGGCAATGGTCACGCCCAAGGCGCTGGCACGTTCGTCATCGATGGTCAGCTGGTACTGCGGCTCATCGTTCAGGCCGTTCGGGCGCACGGCGCTGAGCACCTTGCTCTGCGCGGCTTTTGCCAGGAACTGGTTGCGTGCTTCCATGAGTTTGGCATGGCCGACACCGCCGCGGTCCTGAAGGAACACGTCGAAGCCGGTGGCGTTACCCAGCTCGAGTACGGCAGGCGGGGCGAAGGCGAATACCATCGCATCGCGGAAGGTGAAGAAGTGCTGCTGGGCACGCTGGGCCAGGGCGAACACGCTGTTCTCCGCTGAGCGCTCGCCCCATGGTTTGAGCATGATGAATGCCATACCGGAGCTCTGGCCGCGACCGGCGAAGTTGAAGCCGTTGACGGTGAACACCGACGACACGGTATCGGCTTCGTCCTTGAGCAGGTACTCACGCATCTGGTCGACCACCGCCTGGGTGCGCTCGGCACTGGAGCCTGCCGGGGTCTGCACCTGGGCAAACAGTACGCCTTGGTCTTCTTCAGGCAGGAACGCCGTCGGGATGCGGGCGAACAGCCAGATCATGCCAACCACGATCAGCGCGTAGGCCAGCAGGAACGGCACCTTGTTGCGCAGGATGGTACCGACGCTGCGCTCGTAGCCGTTTACGCTGCGGTCGAAGTTACGGTTGAACCAGCCGAAGAACCCACCTTTGGCCACATGGTGCTCGCCCTTTTTCAGCGGCTTGAGCATGGTGGCGCACAGTGCCGGGGTGAAGATCAGCGCCACCAGCACCGAAAGGCCCATGGCCGAGACGATGGTGATGGAGAACTGCCGATAGATCACACCGGTGGAGCCACCGAAGAAGGCCATTGGCAGCAGTACCGCCGACAGCACCAGGGCGATACCCACCAGGGCACCCTGGATCTGCTCCATGGAGCGCTTGGTCGCCTCCTTGGGTGGCAACCCCTCTTCGGACATCACCCGCTCGACGTTTTCCACCACGACGATGGCGTCGTCCACCAGCAAGCCGATGGCCAGGACCATGGCGAACATGGTCAGGGTGTTGATGCTGAAGCCCGCGGCGGCAAGGATGCCGAAGGTACCCAGCAACACCACCGGTACGGTCATGGTGGTGATGATGGTGGCGCGGAAGTTCTGCAGGAACAGGTACATCACCAGGAACACCAGGACCACGGCTTCGATCAGGGTGTGGATTACCCCGCTGATCGATTCGGTGACCACCGGTGTGGTGTCATACGGGAACACGGCCTTCACGCCAGGCGGGAAGAACGGCTCGAGGTCGCTGATGGTCTGGCGCAGGGCCTTGGCGGTGTCCAGGGCGTTGGCACCGGTGGCCAGTTTGACCGCCAGGCCCGACGCCGGCTTGCCGTTGAACTGGGCGCTGACGGCGTAGTTCTCGCCACCCAGGCCTACTTCGGCGACATCGCCCAGGCGTACTTGGGAACCGTCGCTGTTGACCTTGAGCAGAATCTTCTCGAACTGCTCGGCGGTTTGCAGGCGGGTCTTGCCGATGATGGTGGCGTTAAGCTGGGTACCCGGCAAGGCCGGCAGGCCGCCGAGTTGGCCGGAGGACACCTGCACGTTCTGCGCGGCGACTGCGGTCTTGACGTCGACTGGGGTCAGCTGGAACTTGTTCAGCTTGGCCGGATCGAGCCAGATACGCATGGCGTACTGCGCACCGAACACCTGGAAGTCACCCACACCGGCCGTCCGCGAGACCGGGTCCTGCATGTTCGAGACGATGTAGTTGGCCAAGTCGTCCTTGGTCATGCTGCCATCTTCGGACACCAGGCCGATCACCAGCAGGAAGTTTTTAACTGCCTTGGTGACGCGGATACCTTGTTGCTGCACTTCTTGCGGCAACAGCGGCGTGGCCAGGTTCAGCTTGTTCTGAACCTGAACCTGCGCGGTGTCGGCGTTGGTGCCTTGCTCGAAGGTGGCGGTGATGGTCATGCTGCCGTCGGAGTTACTTTCCGAAGACACATAACGCAGGTTGTCGATACCGTTGAGCTGCTGCTCGATGACCTGCACCACGGTGTCCTGCACCGTCTGCGCCGAGGCGCCCGGGTAGGTCACGGCGATGGCGATGGCCGGTGGCGCGATGCTCGGGTACTGGTTGATCGGCAACTTCAGGATCGACAGTGCCCCGACCAGCATGATCACCAAGGCGATCACCCAGGCGAAGATCGGGCGATCGATAAAGAACTTCGACATGGTTTACTCCGCTTTGGCGTCTGCTTTCGCCGCGTTGGCCTGATCAGGGCTGGCCGGCTTGTTGACGTTGGTGGCTTCGCTGACCTTGACCTCGACGCCTGGGCGCACGTATTGCAGGCCTTCGGTGATCAGGCGGTCGCCTGGGTTCAAGCCTTCCTCGATCAGCCAGTCGCTGCCCAGGGTGCGGCTGGCCTTGAGCTGGCGCAGTTCGACCTTGTTTTCCTGGTTGACCACCAGTGCGGTCGGCGCGCCTTTGAGGTCGCGGGTCACGCCCTGCTGTGGGGCCAGGATGGCGTTGGCGTTGACCCCGGCGCGCAGGCGGGCATGCACGAACATGCCAGGCAGCAGGGTGTGGTCGGGGTTCGGGAAGATCGCGCGCAGGGTCACCGAGCCGGTGGTCTCGTCGACCGCGACTTCGGAGAATTCCAGGCGGCCCTGCTGCTTGAACAGGCTGCCGTCTTCGAGCACCAGTTGCACCGAGGCGGCGTTGTCACCGGCCTTTTGCAGCTGGCCGCTTTCCAGGTCACGGCGCAGCTTGAGCAGCTCGGCGGTGGACTGGGTGACGTCGACGTAGACCGGGTCGAGTTGCTGGATGGTCGCCATGGCGTTGGTCTGGCCATTGCTCACCAGTGCACCTTCGGTGAACGTGGAACGGCCGATGCGGCCGCTGATCGGTGCCAGGACCTTGGTGTAGCGCAGGTCGATCTGGGCGCTCTTCAGTGCTGCCTCGGCCTGCAATCGTTTGGCATTGGCGTCGTCGTATTCCTGTTTGGAGACGGCTTGTTCATCGATCAGCTGCTTGTAACGCTCGGCCAGCGAGCGGGTCGCCTGCAGGTTGGCCTGGGCATTGGCCAGGTTGGCTTCATAGACGGCAGGGTCGATCTGGTAGAGCTGCTGGCCTTCCTTGACGTCGCTGCCTTCTTTGAAGAGGCGCTTGAGGATGATGCCATTGACCTGTGGGCGCACTTCGGCGACGCGATAGGACGTGGTACGCCCCGGCAATTCCGAGGTCAGGGTGAAGGCTTGTGGTTGGAGGGTCACGACGCCGACCTGAGGAGCCTGCGCGGCAGGCGCTGCTTCTTCTTTCTTGCAGCCACTGAGCAGTGTTGCCAGGGCGACGGCGGAAACCAGAGCGGTAACGGCTGGCTTGAATTGCATGAGGATCCTCGGGGCGCTGGAGCAGGAGACGCTCAAGAGTAATGGAAGAGTCTGGTCAGAAAAATGCTATCGGGTGGATAAATAGCTTGCTAAGGAATATACTTACATTCATGGTTGTTTGTAAATACCGCTGGGTAGTACTTGGCTACTGCCGCAGCCCTTGATTAGCCCATCCGGGAGACGCCCTGCAGAGGCGACCCCGGCGGTTTCCCCGTGTGCGCCGCGCGCTCGGGCCCAGATGAGGTTGTACTGCCATGGTCCGTAGAACCAAAGAAGAAGCCCAGGAAACCCGCGCCCAGATTATCGAGGCGGCGGAAAAGGCCTTCTACAAGCGCGGGGTTGCGCGAACCACCTTGGCTGACATCGCCGAATTGGCGGGCGTGACCCGAGGTGCGATCTACTGGCACTTCAATAACAAAGCTGAACTGGTGCAGGCGTTGCTCGACAGCCTGCACGAAACCCATGACCACCTTGCGCGTGCGAGCGAAAGCGAGGATGAACTGGACCCGCTTGGTTGCATGCGCAAGCTGCTGTTGCAGGTGTTCAACGAGCTGGTGCTCGATGCCCGAACCCGGCGTATCAATGAGATTCTGCATCACAAGTGCGAGTTCACCGATGACATGTGTGAAATTCGCCAGCAGCGCCAGAGCACGGTGCTGGATTGCCATAAGGGCATTGCCCTGGCGCTTGCCAATGCAGTGCGCCGGGGCCAGTTGCCTACCGAGCTGGATGCCGAGCGCGCGGCGGTGGCCATGTTTGCCTATGTCGATGGCCTGATCGGGCGCTGGTTATTGCTGCCAGACAGTTTCGATCTGCTGCGTGACGTCGAAAAATGGGTCGACACTGGGCTGGATATGCTGCGCTTGAGCCCGGCTCTGCGCAAATGACTCTTTGTTAAGGATTGTGAGGGAGTGTTTCCTCATTGTATTAACGGGGCATTAAGGTGCTTCACGTAATGGTGGGAGTGCGTGGCTGCCAGGCGCTTGTCTCGGATTTTGAGGGGGGGCGCAAATCGAGCGCCGCCCGCGCGGCGCTTCGCAGCACAAGGCTGCTCCTACATCTGTTTCGGGCCAGTATCGCCTGTGCCAGCGCGCGCGACCGCCTTGTTTGTTCCGCACGATATCGAGGTGGACGCCAAAAGGCCGCGCGCCTCTGTTTCAGGATTGATTGGCCCGAAACAGATGTAGGAGCAGCCTTGTGCTGCGAAGCGCCGCGCGGGCGGCGCTCGATCTCAAGTGCGCAGAAGATCCAGCGACAAGCGGCCCCAGCAGGCTCAACGCCCACGCAATTGCCGGTCCGGCAACGCCAACGCCACCACCAGCCCCAGCAGGGCGATCACGCCACTGCCCATCAGCAAATGCCTGAACGTCTCCAGCAATCGCGCTTGGGTCTGCGGGTCTGCCTCGCCAGCCTTCAGGCTCCCCAGCAATGGATTGCCCAGCAACTCGTACCCACCTTGGTGCAGCAACGCCAGCAGCAGGCTGGACATGCACGCCACACCCATGGCGCCGCCGAGTGAGCGGAACAGGTTGGTGGTACTGGTAGCCACGCCGATGTCCTTGATGTCCACGGCGCTCTGCGTGCCCACCAGCGAAGTCGGAAACTGCAGCCCGCAGGCAATGCCGGTCAGCAGCATGAATACGGCACTGAGCAGGGCCGACTGCGGCGGTGTGATCGCCATGGCGAAGATGGCCACCGGCATCAACAGTGCACCGGCGAGAATTTGCGGCTTGTAGCGCCCAGTGAGGCTGGTCATGCGGCCCCCGGTAAAGGCGCCCATCGGCAGGCCCATTGCCAGTGGCAGCAGGTGCAATGCCGCGCTGTCGGCGCCCGCCCCGGTGATGCCTTGGTAGCGCAAGGGCATCAGCATGGTCAGGGAAATCGACTGGAAACTGGCGAAAAAGATCACGCCCCAGCACAGCACCGCGACGCGGTTGCCGAACAGGCCGAGGGGCAGCAGGGGCTCCTGGCAGCGCCGCTCGTGGGCAATGAACAGCATCAGGCCAAGCACCGCGCAGGCGAACAGCGCCAGCACCGGCGGCGCTGTCCAGGCGTGCCCTTGGCCGACCAGGGTAATGCCCAGCAGCAGGCTGCCCAGGCCAAGAATCAGTAGCACCGCGCCCAGGTAGTCCACCTGGGCCTCGCGCCGCTTCACCGGCATGTCGCCGAGCGCCCGGTGGATCGCCCACAACGCGACCAGCCCCAGCGGCAGGTTGATCCAGAACACCCAGCGCCACGACAGGTACTCGGTCAGCCAGCCACCGAGCACCGGCCCGGCGACGCTGGCCACGGCGTACATACTGCTGAAGTAGCCCTGGTAACGCCCGCGTTCGCGGGGCGGCACGAAGTCACCGATGATCGCCTGGCTGACCGACACCATGCCGCCCGCGCCAACCCCTTGCAGCACGCGCGCCAGCACCAGTTGCTGCATGTCCTGGGCCAGGGCGCAGGCAATCGACGCCAGGGTGAACAGCGAGATGCCGGTCAGGATCATCCGCCGCCGGCCGTACAGGTCGCCCAGCTTGCCGTAGATCGGCACCGCCACGGTCATCGCCACCATGTAGCCAGAGATCACCCAGGCGAGCAGGCCGACATCGTTGAACTGGGCCGAGATGGCCGGCAACGAGACGGCGACGATGGTCTGGTCCAGCGCACCGAGGAAGATGGCCAGCATCAGGGCGGTGAGCACGTTGCGCAGCACGGTCGGGGGCAGGGCGGCAGTCACGGGGTTACCTTGGCAATGGGCTTGAGGCCGATGAATTGTAACCTGACTTAGGTAGCTTCCTATGTACTATCTGCATCCCCTATGCAAGATCGGCATTGGCGCATTCATCCAGTGAGGCATGGCTGCGTGATATCGTGGCTAGACCGCAGGGGCTGTAATCCGTGGCCTGCACCAGCTTGGTGCAGCTATTTGCCGCAGGGTTTTCGTGCCGCTGTATCCCACACCTTTTATTCCTCTGCCTGCATGTCGAGCATGACCGCCCAGATGGCGACGGTTGGAACAGGTCAGGTAGACCCGATTCAGGGGTCGGTAGCAACCGTTCAATTTCACGTTATTGCGGAGTGATCATGCCCAGGGCTTCCCACCAAGATTTGCGTTTTGCCTTCCGCGAGCTGCTCGCTTCAGGTTCCTGCTACCACACAGCGTCGGTGTTCGACCCGATGTCGGCGCGCATTGCCGCCGACCTGGGCTTTGAAGTCGGCATTCTTGGCGGTTCGGTGGCTTCGCTGCAGGTACTGGCTGCGCCGGATTTTGCCCTGATCACCTTGAGCGAGTTCGTCGAGCAGGCCACGCGCATTGGCCGTGTGGCGCAACTGCCGGTGCTCGCCGATGCCGACCACGGCTACGGTAACGCGCTGAATGTCATGCGCACGGTCATCGAACTGGAGCGTGCCGGTGTGGCGGCGCTGACCATCGAAGATACCCTGCTGCCGGCCCAGTTTGGGCGCAAGTCCACCGACTTGATTCCGGTTGAGGAAGGCGTCGGCAAGATTCGCGCTGCCCTTGAAGCACGGGTCGATTCGTCGCTGTCGATCATCGCCCGCACCAACGCCGGTGTACTGACCACCGAAGAAATCATCGTGCGTACCCAGAGCTACCAGAAGGCCGGGGCCGACGGTATCTGCATGGTGGGGGTGAAGGATTTCGAGCAGCTCGAGCAGATCGCCGAGCACTTGACTGTGCCCTTGATGCTGGTGACCTACGCCAACCCCAACCTGCGCGATGACGAGCGCCTGGCGCGCCTGGGCGTACGCATCGTGGTCGATGGCCACGCCGCGTACTTCGCCGCCATAAAGGCCACTTACGACTGCCTGCGCCTGCAGCGCGGCCAGCAGAACAAGTCTGAGAACCTCAGCGCCACCGAACTCTCGCACACCTACACCCAACCCGAGGATTACATCCGCTGGGCCAAGGAGTACATGAGCGTCGAGGAGTGACCGGCAGGGCGCCGTCAGCTCAACGCACGGCGCTCAAAGTGGCGCTTTGTGGCACGCAGTGTTCGTGCTGACAATGGGCGGCCGAGCTGGGTTGGTTGCGCAGCAGCTCAACCCGCCAGCAGGCCGACCCGTACAGCCCGGCGATGGCAAACAGCGCCATGACCAGCGCGAACCTTCTTGTTTTGATGCCCATGGTGCTCACCTCCTGTTACAACGCCAGGTGATACCTCTAAGCGTAGGCCAATCCCCGGCGCTGTGGGGTTACACCAGGTCCTGATCCCATTCCGGCTCGTCCTTGAACCGCTGCGCGAGAAAATCCAGCATGCTGCGCAAGGTCGCCGGCATGTGCTTGCGCGAGGTATAGACCGCATTCAGGTTGAGTTCGCGTGGCCGTGCTTCGGGCAGCAGGCGCACCAGTTCGCCCGTGCGCAGGGCGGCGGCAGCCTGGTAGGTCGGCAACATGGCGATGCCGGCACCGGCCAGTGCCGCCTTTTGCAGGGTCATCGCCTCATTCGCACTGATGTTGCCCTCGACCGGGACGGCAACGGCTTGGCCCTGCACCTCGAAATGCCAGAGGTGATGGCCGAAGTAGGCATGGGTCAGGCAGTTGTGCCCGCTCAATTCCTCGAACCGCTGCGGCGTGCCGTGCTCACGCAGGTAGGCCGGTGCCGCGCACACCACCGAACGGCACACGGTCAGACGCCGGGCGATCAGGTTCGGGTCCAGGTCGTTGCTGGTGCGGATGGCCAGGTCGATGCGCTCGTCCACCAGGTTGACCGTGCGATCGAGCATCTGCAGCTCGACCTTCACCCCGGGGTAGCGCCGTACATACGCGGCCACGGCATCCACCAGTTGAGCCTGCCCGAATGACGTACTGACGCTGATGCGCAGCGCGCCGCGAGGGGCGTCGTCCGGTTGGCGCACGGCCACTTGCAGGTCACCGGCGAGTTCCAGCAGTTGGCGGCAGCGTGGCAGTGTTTCCTGGCCGGCGGCGGTCAGGCTCAACTTGCGCGTGGTGCGCTGCATCAGCCGCGCACCGACCCAATCCTCCAGTTCCGCCAGGTAGCGTGAAACCACCGGCCTGGACAGTTGCAGGTGGTCCGCTGCCGCCGATTGGCTGCCCAGGTCGATGACGGTGACAAAAACGCGCATCGCGTTGAGACGGTCCATGATTTGCCCGATTTTAGAAACAAACTATGTTGGAGCATCGCATTTTTTGGCATGGATCGGGCAACTAAGCTGTTGATCATTCTTCTTCAAGACGGACCATTGCGATGTCGTTATTCACTCCCTTGCGTGGCCTGATGCTGGCCTGTGTTGCGCTGACCGGCCAGGCGCTGGCGGCCGAACCTTTGCAGCTGGACGTCTACAACCCCGGCCACGAGGCGATTTTTCCGGTCAGCTCGGTGATTGTCAGTGGCGAAAAGGACGCCGTGCTGGTCGATGCCCAGTTCGGCAAGGCCCAGGCCGAACAGGTGGTCGAGCGCCTGCGTGCCGGAGGCAAGCGGCTTACAACCATCTACATCAGCCATGGCGACCCGGACTACTACTTCGGCCTCGACACACTGACCCAAGCTTTCCCACAGGCCAAGGTCGTCGCCTCTGCGGCTACCGTCGCGCATATTCGCCAGACCATGGACGCGAAGCTGGCCTACTGGGGCCCGCAAATGGGCGCGGACAAACCGGCCCGCCTGGTCGTGCCTGCGGTGCTCGAAGGCCATCGCCTGACCCTGGAGGGCCAGGCGCTCGACGTGGTCGGCCTGGACGGCCCGCAGCCCGATCGCAGCTTTGTCTGGATTCCGTCGATCAAGGCGGTAGTCGGTGGGGTGGTGGTATCGGAACACATCCATGTGTGGATGGCCGATACCCAGTCGGCCAAGTCGCATACCGACTGGCTGGGCACGCTCGAGCGGATCGAGCAGCTGGCACCGCGCACCGTGGTCCCCGGCCATTACCTCGGCCAAAGCAGCCGTTCGCTCGCCGCCGTGCGCTTCACGGCGGGCTACATTCAGGCATTCGATGCCGAAACCGCCAAGGCAAAAGACGCCGCTGCGTTGGTGGCTGCGATGAAAAAACGCTACCCGGACCTGGCCGACGAGAGCTCGCTGGAGCTCGGCGCCAAGGTCGCCAAGGGTGAGATGAAGTGGTAATTCCGTTCAACTGATGGAGTGTTTCCCATGAGCAAGATCGCAATCATTGGCGCCACCGGCCGTGCCGGCAGCCAGTTGCTGGAAGAAGCCCTGCGCCGTGGCCACAGTGTGGTGGCCATTGCCCGCGACCCGTCGCAGCTGCAGGGACGTGAGGGGGTGACCGTCAAGGCACTCGATGCCAAGGACAGCGCAGCGCTGCAAGCGGCTGTCGCCGGTGTGGACGCGGTGTTGAGCGCTGCGCATTTCTCGACGATCGAAGCGCACGCCATCATCGAGCCGGTCAAGCGTGCCGGGGTCAAGCGCCTGCTGGTGGTGGGCGGGGCGGGTAGCCTGCTGTTGCCTTCGGGGCACCGGGTGATCGACAGCCCGGACTTCCCCGAGGCCTACAAGGCCGAAGCGAGCGCGGGTGTGCGTTTTCTTGAGGTACTGCGCCAAGAGCCGAACCTGGACTGGACCTTCCTGTCGCCGTCGGCGGAGTTTGTCGAAGGCGAGCGCAGCGGGCACTACACGCTAGGCAAGGATCATCTGCTGATCGGTGCCGATGGCAAGAGCTGGATCACCTTTGCCGACTACGCGATTGCCATGCTTGATGAGCTGGAGAAACCCACGCATTCGCGGGCGCGGTTCACCGTCGGTTATTGAGCCACTGCCTGCAGCCAGTCCAGCAACTCGACCAGCCCGGCTGGCTGTTGCCTGGCCTGGCTGACCAGGTAATAGCCTTTTCCGGTCGTCACCTTCAGGGCAAACGGCATGCACAGCCGCTTGCTGCGCAGGTCATCGCCGATCAGCGACCAATCGCCGATGGCCACTCCGGTGCCCTGGGATGCCATGGCCATCGCCATGTCCAGTGTTTCGAAGTGCTGCTTTGGCCCCTGTACATCGAACGTGGCACCGGCCGCCTGCAGCCATAAACGCCAGTCATGCTCGTCACGCGAGGGGTGCAGGAGCATGTGGCGCATCAAGTCGTCGATGTTGGCCAACGGCAACGGGCCTTGCAGCAGCGAAGGCGCGCACACTGGCGTCAGTTGCTCGTCGAACAGCTTGCGCACCTGCAAGCCCTGGTTCGGCGCGCTGCCATACACCACCGCCGCATCAAAGCCTTCGCGGGCAAAATCCACCCCATGCTGCACGGTGGTGGTCAGCTCTACTGGCACATCCGGGCGCAGCGCCTGCCATTCCATCAGGCGCGGCAGCAGCCAGCGCATCACGCAGGTTGGCGCCTTGAGTTGCAATGTGGCGCTATGCCCGCCGACTTCCCGCACGCCTTGTTCGATCAGGGCAAATACCTGTTGCACCCTGGGCAGCCAGTCCTGGCCTTCACGGGTCAGGCTCAGGCCACGGGCCTGGCGCTGGAACAGGGCGTAACCGAGGTGCGCTTCAAGCGCGGCGATCTGCCGGCTCACGGCACCTTGGGTGATGTGCAACTGCTGCCCCGCTCGGGTGAAATTGCAGTGCTGGGCAGTCACCAGAAAGGTGTGCAGGGCGGGCAGGGGAGGAAGGCGTTTCATTGCACTGAGCCATGATTTGAAGACATGGCTAGTATGTGTTTTTTTGCATTGTGGCGATAGCGCTGCCTTGGGTCCAATAAGCGCAGATTTCAACAAGACTCAAGGTAAACACACATGGCAACCTGCGGCGAAGTACTGGTCAAACTCCTTGAAGGCTATGGTGTGGACCATGTCTTCGGCATTCCAGGCGTGCATACCGTTGAGCTCTATCGCGGCTTGGCAACGTCCTCCATTCGTCATATCACCCCGCGCCACGAGCAAGGTGCCGGCTTCATGGCCGACGGCTACGCACGCACGCGCGGCAAACCCGGTGTGTGCTTCATCATCACCGGCCCAGGGATGACCAATATCACCACCGCCATGGGCCAGGCCTATGCCGATTCGATCCCGATGCTGGTGATTTCCAGCGTGCAATCGCGCGATCAGCTGGGCGGCGGCCGCGGCAAGCTGCACGAACTGCCCAACCAATCTGCCCTGGTGTCGGGTGTGGCAGCCTTCTCCCAAACCCTGATGAGCGCAGACGACCTGCCCCAGGTACTGGCCCGGGCTTTCGCCGTGTTCGACGGTGCTCGACCGCGCCCGGTGCATATCGAGATTCCGCTGGATGTACTGGTCGAGCCGGCCGATCACCTGTTGCCGGCCCGCCCGGTCCGCAGCAGCCGGGCAGGTGCCGCGCCGCAGGCCGTGGCGCAGATGGCCGAGCGCCTGGCCCAGGCGAAGCGCCCGTTGATCCTGGCCGGCGGCGGTGCATTGAACGCTGGCGCTTCGCTGGCACGCTTGGCAGAGCAGCTTCAGGCACCGGTGGCATTGACCATCAACGCCAAGGGCTTGCTGGCTTCCAATCATCCTTTGCAAATCGGTTCGACTCAATCGCTGCCGGCTACCCGTGCGCTGGTGGCCGAAGCGGATGTGGTATTGGCAATCGGTACCGAGCTGGCCGAAACCGACTATGACGTGACCTTCAAGGGCGGCTTCGAGATCCCGGGCAGCTTGCTGCGGATCGACATCGACCCGGACCAGACGGTGCGCAACTATCTGCCTGAGCTGGCGCTGGTCGCCGACGCCGACCTGGCCGCCGAAGCACTGTGCGTTGCCTTGCAACAGCAGCCGCTGCCGGCGCGTGAAAGTACCTGGGGGCCAGCACGCGTCACGCAGCTGCGCCAATCGCTGGCGGACGGCTGGGACCAGCCGACCCTGAGCCAGACCCGCCTGCTGACCAGTATCCTCCAGACACTGCCCAACGCCATTCTGGTCGGAGATTCGACCCAGCCGGTGTACTCCGGCAACCTCACGCTGGACATGGATGAGCCTCGCCGCTGGTTCAATGCCTCGACCGGCTACGGCACCTTGGGCTATGCACTGCCGGCGGCGATGGGCGCCTGGCTGGGCAGCGCCGCGCAGATCGCCGAGCGCGCGCCGTCGGTTTGCCTGATTGGCGATGGTGGCATGCAGTTCACCCTGCCGGAGCTGGCCAGTGCAGTCGAGGCGCAGGTGCCGCTGATCGTGCTGCTGTGGAACAACCAGGGTTACGAAGAAATCAAGAAGTACATGGTCAACCGCGCCATCGAGCCGGTCGGGGTGGATATCCATACCCCTGACTTCATCGGCGTGGCCCGGGCGTTGGGCGCTGACGCGGAGCATGTGAGTGATGTCGCGCAGTTGCAGGCGGCACTGGGGCGTGCGGTGGAGCGCAAAGGGCCGACGTTGATTCAGGTTGATCAGAATCAGTGGCAGGCGGCCGTTGCAGGTTAACTGAAACGGCCGGTAACCCTTACCCCGCTGTGGCGCGCAACCGCGCCACATCGCGGATCGGTGGTGCGCCATACAGCCGGCTGTACTCGCGGCTGAATTGCGAAGGGCTTTCATACCCCACGCGATAGCCCGCCACCGCTGCCTCAAGCCCGTCATTGAGCATCAGCCGCCGGGCCTCCTGCAGGCGCAATTGCTTCTGGTACTGCAGCGGGCTCATCGACGTCACGGCCTTGAACCGATGGTGCAAGGTCGAGGTGCTGAGGTTGACCTCACGGGCCAGGTCCTCGATGCGCAACGGCTGCTGGAAGTTCTGGTTGAGCCAGGTGATGGCCTGGCATACCCGATGGGTCTGGCTGTTGGCCAAGGCGATTTCATACAGCCGATAACCCTGCGGCCCACGCAGCAGGCGGTAAAGGATTTCGCGGCGGATCAGCGGCGCCAGCATGGCAATGTCCCGCGGAGAATCCAGCAGGCGGATCAGGCGCAGCAGCGCATCCAGCAATGCGGCATCGGTCTTCTCCACATACAATCCACGGCCGGAAGGCAGGCTGGGCACCAACATCGGCCCGCTTTCGGCAATCAGCTGGCTGATCTCCGCCGGGTCCAGGTCCAGCCGCAGGCCCAGGCTTGGGTTTTCCGGGCTGGCATCAAGCTTCACGCCGCTCAGTGGCAAGGTCACCGACACCACCATGTAGTGCAGTGGGTCGTAGACGTACTGTTCGTCACCCAGGAACAGGCTCTTGCTGCCATGGGCAAGGACGCACAAGGCCGGCTGCGCCAAGGTGGGCACCGAGCGGACACTCTCCCGATAGCTGACCAGGTACAGGTCGTCGATGGCCGACGCGCTGCCGGGTGGGTCGCCGGCATGCCGGCGGATCAGCTCGGCCAGCTCCTGGCGTTGCACTTCCAGGGTCGGTTCGATGGACGTGGGGGTGGTCATGGTGGCTTCCTCTACTGACTGACGCAGCATAGGTTTGGGCAATGGCGGGCGCTAGTCGAAAGCTGCACGGCGATTGCCTGATCCTGCCGCGGTGCAGGATCAGGCAATCGCCCGGCAGTAATAGCCTAACGCGTCGCGCGGGCCAGCCTCTAACCTTGGCAGCCTGGTTTTTCGTCCGCCTGCTCAAGGAGATCGTGCAATGACCCTACGACAACCGGTCACCCACTTGGCTTTCATCCGTGCCAGCAGCGGTCGTTCGGCGGAGCTGGGCGCGCGCCTGCGCGATCTGCTCGAACCCTCGTTGCGCACACCGGGGTGCCTGAGCTTCACGGTCCAGCGCTCGCAGGCCGACGCCGACCTTTGGCTGCTCAGCGGCAGTTGGCGTGATCAGCAGGCGATGAGCGGCTACTTCGCTTCGCCGACCCTGGAGGTATTCGGTGAGCTGGTGCAGGCGCAAGTGGTCAGCAGCCTGGACCTGCATACCTTCGATTGATTGCTGATGGGCACAGGTTAAAATGTCGCCCTTCGATCAACTACCCAGAGCGCAGCATGGCACGTAGAGAATTCCCGCAGTTCGAAGCCGTTTCGGCGATGGTCCCGGTGGAAGGTGGTGGCTACAACGCCGCCATCGCGGTGAAGGGGCTGGGCATGGGCGGGGCGCCGCGCTTTCACAAGGTACTGGACGGCCAGGTGTTCATGGGCGCCGTGGCGGCCGATGAGGCCGCCTGCGCCGAGCTGGAACGCCTGCAGGGCGTCACTGAAGAGGGCGAGCTGATCTGGTGATCAGTTGCCCACTTGCGGCCTGGCCATCTTGAACAGATTGCCCAGTTCGAAATAGTCCGCCGGGCCGCCGCCACGCAGGATCGGTTCGGCGGCGGCGGTGTCGTAGATACCGTTTTTCAGCAGGTGCTCGGCAATGTGCACCGCCACCACTTCGCCGAGGATCAGCCAGCTGGGCACCGACTCCTGGTCTGCCCGTTTCAGCTGGACGATCTGGCTCACCTTGCACTCGAACGCCACCGGGGTTTCGCCCACCCGTGGCACCTTGACGACGCGCGACGGCGCTGCTGTCAAACCGCTGAGTTCGAACTCATTGACGTCTGCCGCTACCGCCGCGCAGCTCTGGTTCATCGCCTCGGCCAACGGCCGGGTCGCCAGGTTCCAGACGAACTCGCCGGTCTGCTCGATGTTGTTCAGGCTGTCTTTGCGCCCGACGCTGCAGAAACCGATGATCGGTGGGATGTAGTTGAAGGCGTTGAAGAAGCTGTAGGGCGCCAGGTTCAGGCGGCCTTCGCGGTCGTGGGACGAGATCCAGCCGATTGGGCGGGGGCCGACGATGGCGTTGAAGGGGTCGTGGGGCAGGCCGTGGCCTTTGGCGGGTTCGTAGTAATACATCGGTGCTGGGCTTGCTGGCCCTACCTCTTGGGGGACGAGGCGCTAGTGTGCCAAGCCTTTGCCCGGCTGGAAATGATCAAGCCCGGCCGAAGCCGGGCTGGTTGCACGCATCAGGGGTTAGCTGATGCGGTGGGCGTTGGTGCGGTCGAAGCCGTCTTCGGCAAAACGTTGGCCGCCGGTGCGGTCGAAGCCATCTTCTGCAAAACGTTGAGCGCCAGTGCGGTCGTAGCCGTCTTCGGCGAAGCGCTGTGCACCGGTGCGGTCGTAACCATCTTCAGCGAAGCGTTGGCCGCCTGTGCGGTCGAAACCGTCTTCAGCGTACGCGGCGGATTGGCTCTGTACCGCTGCGAAGGTGTGGGCGCTGGTGCGGTCGAAGCCATCTTCAGCGAAGGCGCCAGTGGCGATTACCGAGAGGGCCAGGGTGAGGATCAGTTTGTTTTTCATGGTCGTTGCTCCAGGGGTGCGAGAGGTTGTTTGTTTCTATGGGTTTAATCCTAAGCCGATAAAATTGATAAAAAAGCGCAAAAAATAGCGTCTAGTTATCGATTATATCGATGTGTATGCCCGCGTCAGCGATGAGCCCTCCAGTGGGCTGAGGGGAACGTTGCAGGGTATGGATCAGCGTTTCGCCAGCCATTGCAGGATGACGACGTCGAATTAATGCGGCGTTAAGGACGAAAATAAGCCTGCAGGCGGTAATGAACGCTTTTTTCATACGCCATAAACCGATTTTTCAGGCTTTGCTCAGCACCATCGCCGCACTTAAAACCGGAGCGGCAAACAATGAATAAACTCCCGCAAATCACCTTGGCCTTCTGGGTCATGAAGATCTGCGCAACGACCCTGGGCGAGACGGCGGGCGATTTGCTGTCGATGACCCTGAATATCGGCTACGCGCTGAGCTCGCTGATGTTGATCAGCGTGTTTCTGCTGACCCTGCTCGGCCAGCTCTACTCACGGCGCTACCACCCGCTGCTCTATTGGCTGGTGATTCTTTCCACCAGTACGGCCGGCACCACCATGTCCGACTTCATGGACCGCACGCTTGGCTTGGGCTACGCCGCAGGCTCGTCGATTCTGATCGGCATCTTGCTGCTGACCTTCCTGGTGTGGCGCCTGAGTGGTAACCCCTTGGACGTCACCCGTATCAAGAACCGCGCGGGCGAGTTGTTTTATTGGGTGGCGATTCTGTTCTCGAACACCTTGGGCACCGCCTTGGGCGATTACCTGGCGGATGATTCGGGGCTTGGCTTTGCCGGTGGTGCCTTGCTGGTGGGCAGTGCCATCGCGCTGGTGGTTGTGGCGCGTTACTGGACACGCATCCCGGGCGTGGTGCTGTTCTGGGTCGCGTTCGTCCTGACCCGCCCGTTCGGCGCCACCCTGGGCGACGTCCTGACCAAGCCACACGAGAAGGGTGGGCTGGACTTCGGTACGGTCGGCTCATCGGCAGTGCTGGCCGGTGTGCTGCTGGTACTGGTGCTGATGGCGACCTATTACCAGCGGCGGGAGCCGCGTCAGGTGCTGGAGATGTCCTGAGTATTGATGCGATAACGGGTACTGCGGCCCCCGCCCGGCAGACGGGCCAGGCACGCCTTGTCGAGCAGGTCGGTGAGGTGGCGGGTTGCAGTGGCCTTGGAGACTTTCGCAACGGCCTGGTATTGCGCAGCATTGATACCTTCTTCGAAGCCGCGTGGGCCCCCGTCGAGCAGCCGGTTGAGCACCTTGACCTGTTCGGGTAAAAGGCCGTCCGCCCGATGCACATGCCAGAACCTGGCTTTAGTGAGTATCCGGTCGATGTTCAGCAACGCCTGCTCAAGGCTGCGCAGCAGGGTTTCAAGGAACCAGGTCAGCCACCGGGTAATGTCGAGGCCGTCCATCTGGCTGCTCTCCAGTATCTGGTAGTAGCCAGCCCGGTCTTCCAGGATGCTGGCAGACAGGGCGTAGAAGCGGATGGCCTGCTGCTCGGCCTGGGCCAGCGCCAAGTCGGTGATGGCGCGGGTCAGGCGGCCATTGCCATCGTCGAACGGGTGCAAGGTGACGAACCAGAAATGGGCGACACCTGCGCGTAGCAGGGGGTCCAGGTGAGTGGCATGGCGGCTGCTGGCAAACCAATCGAGAAAAGCTGCAACCTGCTCTTCAAGGCCATCACGGGGCGGTGCCTGAAAGTGCACCGTGGGCTTGTCGAGGCGACCGGAGATCACCTGCAGGGTTGTCTCGTCACGCAGTTGGCCCACCAGAACTGCTTTGCTCAGGCCATCTTCCGCCGCTGGGAACAACCAGTGATGCCAGGTGAACAGGCGCTGCAAGGTCAGCGGTTGGTCGTACCCGCGTGTCGCATCCAGCATCAATTCAGCCAGCCCTTCGCTCCGCGCAGTAGTCGCGCCTTGCTCATGGATGCCCAGCCGTCGAGCGAGGGACGAGCGCACCGAACCCACGTTCAGCTGTTCACCCTCGATCGCCGACGACGTGACAATGTTCTGCAGCAGTGTGTCGAGGATGTTCTCGCACTCGCTGATCGCATCGATGGAGCCGATCTTGCCCAGCAGGCGTCCTTGCATCTCGACGCAACTGCGTAGCAATGGGGCAAGGGCGTCGCTTTGCCACTGGAAATGGGGCCAGTCGGATTGCTGCCATATCCATAGTGGGCTGTTCATGATCGCTCCAACTTATCGGTGAGCCGAATAATACTGCTATTCGGCTCATTATGTGAGCCGAATAGGGCCGTTAATCGGCTCACGCCATAAAAAGGTTCTTCACGTAATGTTGGGGAAGTGTGGCTGCGATTTGCTTGCTGAGAGATAGGGTGAAAGCTGCCAAGTGCTTGTCTTGGGTTTTGAGGTGGTGCGCAAATCGAGCGCCGCCCGCGCGGCGCTTCGCAGCACAAGGCTGCTCCTACATCTGTTTCGGGCCAGTTACGCCTGTACCTGCGCGCGCGACCGCCTTGTTTGTTCCGCACGATATCGAGGTGGCCGCCAAAGGGCCGCGCGCCTTTGTCTCAGGGCTCATTGGCCCGAACCGATGTAGGAGCAGCCTTGTGCTGCGAAGCGCCGCGCGGGCGGCGCTCGATCTCAAAGGCGCATAAGATCCAGCGACAAGCACCCCCAAAAAAAAGGGCGCCCCGTGCAACGGAGCGCCCCTTTTTCATATCTGCCGGATCAGTATCAGTCGGTGGTGATGCGCGAATGATGCTTGGTGTCTTTCATGGTCGCGTACACCAGCAGCGAGCAGGCGATGCAGCCGGTGACGTACCAGTAGAAGCCGGTTTCCATGCCATTGCTCTTGAACCACAGGGCGACGTATTCGGCGGTGCCGCCAAAGATCGACACGGTCAGGGCGTATGGCAGGCCAACGCCCAGGGCGCGGATTTCAGTCGGGAACAGTTCGGCTTTGACCACCGCGTTGATCGAGGTGTAGCCACTGACGATGATCAGCGCCGCCATGATCAGGAAGAACGCGCCCCACCAGGTTTGCACGGTGTGCAAGGTGCTGAGGATCGGCACAGTGAACAGCGTGCCGAGTACACCGAAGGCGATCAGAATCGGGCGCCGGCCGATCTTGTCGGACAGGCCGCCGATCACCGGCTGCAGGCACATGAACAGGAACAGCGTGGCGGCCGAGATGGTGGTCGAGTCGCTGATGCTCATGCCTACGGTGTTGACCAGGTACTTTTGCATGTAGGTGGTGTAGGTGTAGAAGGCCAGGGTGCCGCCCATGGTCAAGCCGACCACGGTCATCAGCTCTTTGGGATGACGCATCAGGGTGCGCATCAGGCTTTCTTTGGACTTTTCCTTCTTGGTGAAGGAGGCGGTCTCTTCCATGCCGCGACGCAGGTACAGCGCAACCACCGCGCACAGCGCGCCGATCACGAAGGGAACACGCCAGCCCCAGGCATAAAGCTGCTCGGTGGTGAGCGTCTGTTGCAGGATGATCAGCACCGCCAGGGCAATGAGCTGGCCAGAAATCAGGGTCACGTACTGGAAGCTAGAGAAGAACCCACGGCGCTCCTTGCTGGCCATCTCGCTGAGGTAGGTGGCCGAGGTGCCGTATTCACCGCCCACCGACAGGCCCTGCAGCAAGCGTGCGAAGACCAGCAAGATCGGCGCGGCGACGCCGATGGTTTCATAGCCGGGCGTCAGGGCGATGAGCAGCGAGCCCCCGCACATCAGCAGGACCGAGGCCATCAGCGCGGCCTTGCGGCCTTTGCGGTCGGCATACAGGCCCATCAGCCAGCCACCGATCGGGCGCATGAGGAAGCCCACGGCGAAGATCGCGGCGGTGTTGAGCAGTTGTGCGGTGGTGTCGCCAGCGGGGAAGAAGGCTTTGGCGAAGTACAGCGAGAATGCGGCGTAGACGTACCAGTCGTACCATTCGACCATGTTGCCGATGGACCCGCTGAAGATCGACTTCAAACGGCTGGCGGTGGTTTTTTCTGCGGCCGGCGCGATGGCCGCCCCGGTTGGCAGGGAGGTGGCGTTATCCATCAGGGATACCTTCTCGTTGTTTTTGTGGAGCGCGCCGGAGCGCTGCTTACCACGGTGATTGCAGAAGGTGTGCCAAATGGGTGCGAGGTGATTCATTTGAGGGCGCTGCACCCCGCTCGCAGGCAAGCCCGCCTGCACCAAGCCCACTGCGCATGCGGGCTTGGTAGGCGCGGGCTTGCCCGCGAAAGGCTGCAAGGCAGCCCCTTGCAGGTAAAGCGTTGGCATCACGGATGAGCGGATTTCCGCTCATCCAGCGCGGATGGTAAGCAGAAATTCGCCTATTACAGGAAGTCTTCGCGCACCAACCCGTGCCGCTGCATTTTCTCGTTCAGCGTACGCCGCGGCAGTTGCAAAGCCTCCATCACCCCCTTTATCTCCCCTTTGCTCTGACGCAACGCCGCTCGCAAGCACTGCGCTTCAAACGCCTCCATCTGCTCGCCCAGCGACTGCCCGGCCGGTGCCACTTCTATGTTCGGCGAACCCAGCCCCAGCGCATGCCGCTCCGCCGCGTTGGCCAACTCGCGCACGTTGCCCGGCCAGTCGTGGGAAAGCAGCTGCGCCAACTGGCTACCGCTGAGCG
Source organism: Pseudomonas sp. DCB_AW (assembly GCF_026240895.1). Lineage (NCBI taxonomy): Bacteria > Pseudomonadati > Pseudomonadota > Gammaproteobacteria > Pseudomonadales > Pseudomonadaceae > Pseudomonas > Pseudomonas sp. DCB_AW. The sequence goes on along the minus strand of NZ_JAPFCE010000010.1, from coordinate 65,197 downwards.
GCGGCGCTGTTCTGCCCAGTTTTTCAGCGCCAGCACGGGCAAAGTGTTCGAACAGCAAGGGGATGTCCTCACGTCGCTCTCGCAAGGGGGCCAAGCGCAGCTCGGCGACGTTCAAGCGATAGGCGAGGTCTTCGCGAAAGCGCCCGGCGCGGGCTTCTTCCAGCAGGTCCGGTTTGGTCGCGGCGATGATGCGCAAGTCGACGCTGATGCTCTGGTTGGCGCCCAGGCGTTCGAGCTTCTGTTCCTGGATCACCCGCAGCAGTTTTGCCTGCTGGGCGAGGGGCATGCTCTCGATCTCGTCAAGAAACACCGTGCCCCCGTTGGCATACTCAAGCTTGCCGATCCGCTTGCCCTGGGCGCCGGTGAAGGCGCCGCTCTCATGGCCAAACAGCTCGGCTTCGAACAGTGATTCAGGGATTGCCGCGCAGTTGAGGGCCACGAAGGGTTTGCCCGCACGCGGGCCGAAGTCGTGCAGGCAGCGGGCCACGCGCTCCTTGCCACTGCCGGTTTCGCCGCGGATCAGCACATTGACCGGCAGGCCGGCCAGCTCCAGCACCTGCCGGCGCAGCTGTTGCAGGCCCTGGGACATGCCCAGCAGGGTGTTTTCGAGGCGTGACTTGAGGTCGGCCTGCTCGTGCAGCCGGCGGTTCTCCAGCACCAGTTGGCGCTTTTCCAGGGCGCGACGCAGGCTGCCCAGCAGGTGCTGCGGGGTGAAGGGTTTTTCGAGGAAGTCGTAGGCCCCCTTGCGCATGGCATCCACCGCCATCGGCACATCGCCATGGCCAGTCAGCAGGATTACCGGCAGGTCGGGGTCCTCTGCCTGCAAGCGCTCGAGCAGTTGCAGGCCATCCATGCCCGGCATGCGTACATCGCTGATGATCACGCCGGCAAAATGCTGTGGCAATTGCGCCAGGCAATCCTCCGCGCGGGCGAACAGTTGCACGCTGAAGCCGGACAGGCTCAGCCATTGCTCGACCGCCGTGCGGATACTGGCTTCATCATCGACGACGATCACTGAATTCAACATACAGGCTCCAGGTCGCGGGGCAGGGTGAGGCTCAGGCGGGCGCCGCCCGGCAGGTTCTCGGCCTGCAGTTGGCCGCCGGCTTCGTGGACGATGCCATAGGAAATGGCCAGGCCAAGGCCCAGCCCTTCGCCCACGGGTTTGGTGGTGAAGAAGGGGTCGAAGACCTTGGCCAGGTGTTCTTCGGCAATACCGCCCCCCGAATCGAGCACGCTCAGGCGCCACTGGTCGTGATCCAGCTCGATGCGGATCTCCAGGCGTTTGTAGCGTTTGTCGGCCATGGCGTCGAGGGCATTGCGCAACAGGTTGATCAGCACTTGCTCCAGGCGGATGGCGTCCCCGCGCACCCAGGCTGGGCGTGCCAGGTACAGCGCGACCTCGACGCCCTCGCTGCGAATACGGGTATCCAGCAGGTGCAGGGCCTGGTCGACCACGCCGGCCAGGTCCAGGCGCTCGCGCAGCCCGACCGGGCTGTTGCGGGCAAAGGTCTTCAGGTGGCTGGTGAGCGCGGCCATGCGCGTGAGCATCTGTTCCAGGGGTTCAAGGGCCTTGCGCGCTTCGTCGTAGCGGCCATGGTCGAGCAGCAGGCGCAGGGTTTCCAACTGCATGCGCTGGGTGGTCAGCGGCTGGTTGATCTCGTGGGCCATGGCTGCCGACATCTGCCCGAGGGCGGCCAGCTTGGCCGATTGCACCAGGCCTTCTTGCGCGGTGCGCAGTTCACGGGTGCGCTCTTCGACCTGGCGCTTGAGTGCTTCGCGGCTGCGCTGGCGCAAGCGTGCCAGGCGCAGGCGCTGGCTGACGAACAGCGCCGCGAAGACCAGGCTCAGCCACACGGCCGCAGCGCCAAGGGCGGCGTTGCGACCGTCGGCGGCGACCTGCGGTTTGCGCAACAGGTGCAAGGTCCAGTCTTCACCTTGCAGCGGCAGGCGTTCCCACAGGTATTCGGCGACGCCCTCCGGCCCTTGCACGCGGGCCAGGTGGCTATTGTCGGCAAAACGGGTCAGAACCTGATGCTGCAGGGGCACCAGGGGTTGTTTGTCGTACTGGCGGGTTTCAGCCAGTTCTGCACGGTCAGCGCCACTCAGCGGCTGCAGCTCGCGGTAGCGCCAGCCGTCCTGGTTGGCGATGAAGGTAATGCCACGGGCATCGCTGACCAGCAGGATATCGTTGCCCTGGCGCCATTCACGTTCCAGCTCGGGGAATTCGAGCTTGACCACCATGGCACCGAGGAAGCGGCCATGCTCATCATTCACCGCGCTGGCCAGGAAGTAGCCTGGCACGCCACTGGTCACACCCACCGCGTAGAAGCGGCCGCTGCCTTGGCTGCGGGTCTGTTTGAAATAGGGGCGAAAGCCGTAGTTGGAGCCCACGTAGCTGCTCGGCAGCCGCCAGTTACTGGCCGCGATGGCCAGCCCGGTGCGGTCGAGCAGTTCGAGGGTAGACGAGTTGGCGGCACCGTTGATGCGTTCGAGCTTGCGGTTCAGGGCGTCTTGTACCGGCTCGCTGACCGGGCCGCGCAGGGCTGCGATCAGTTCCGGGTCGAGTGCCAGCACGGCGGGCAGGGCGCGGTAGCGTTCGATCAGGGTATGCAGGGCGTTGGCGTACAGGCCCAGTTGCTGGCTGGCGCGTTGGGCGTCGTCTGCCATGGCCTGGCGCTTGGCCTGGTGCATGGCCCAGCCGGCGCTGAGCGCGGTGCCGAGCAGGATGAACAGGACGATCAGCCCCAGACGCAGGGCGCGAAAGGAAAACGGCATGGGGCGGATCCGAAAGATAAGGGGGATCAGGGCCGGCCCATTCGCGGGTAAACCCGCTCCCACAGCGATCGCATGTAGCCTGGGGAGCGGGTTTATCCAGCAAAAGGCGGGTACTGCTTACAACAACTCGAAACTTTTCTGCTGCACCGCCTCGGAATCCAGCCCTACCTGGACATTGAACTCCCCAGGCTCTGCAACCCGCTGCAGTTGGCCATTGTAGAACTTCAGGTCTTCCTCGTTGATGCTGAAGGTCAAGGTTCGCGACTCGCCAGCCTTGAGCATCAGTTTCTGGAAGTTCTTCAGCTCTTTGACCGGGCGGCTCATGGAGGCCGAGACATCCTGCAGATACAGCTGCACCACGGTCTCGCCATCACGCTTGCCGGTGTTCTTCACCGTGACCTTGGCCTCCAACGTAGCGCCACGCTTGAGGTCCTTGCTCGACAGGGCCAGACCTGACAATTCGAAGCTGCTATAGCTCAAGCCATAACCAAACGGATACAGCGGCCCGTTGGGCTCTTCGAAGTACTGCGAGGTGTAGTTGCCTGGCTTGCCGGGTGTGAACGGCCGGCCAATGCGCGTGTGGTTGTAGTACATCGGAATCTGCCCGACTGAACGCGGGAAGGTGATGGCCAGCTTGCCGGACGGGTTGTAGTCGCCGAACAGCACGTCAGCGATGGCATTGCCGCCTTCGGTGCCGCTGAACCAGGTTTCCAGCAGGGCGTCGGCCTGCTCGCGTTCCCACGCGATCGACAGCGGGCGGCCATTCATCAGCACCAGTACCAGCGGCTTGCCGGTGGCTTTCAGGGCCTTGATCAGTTCGCGCTGGCTGGCCGGAATTTCCAGGGTGGTACGGCTCGACGACTCGTGAGACATGCCACGCGACTCGCCGACCACCGCGACCACCACGTCGGACTGCTGCGCGGCCTTGACCGCTTCATCGATCAATACCGCGGCAGGGCGCAGGTCGTTGACGATTTCCGGGGCGTCGAAGTTGAGGAAGTTCAGGTAGTCGAACATCGCCTTGTCGCCGGTGACGTTGGAACCCTTGGCGTAGACCAGCTTGGCCTTGCCTTCCACGGCGCGGCGCAGGCCTTCGCGAACGGTCACCGAATGCACCGGTTTGCCGTCGGCCGCCCAGCTGCCCATCATGTCGATCGGCGCATCGGCCAATGGGCCGACCAGGGCAATGGTGCCGGCCTTCTTCAGTGGCAGGGTCTGGTTGCGGTTTTCCAGCAGGACCAGGCTGCGGCGGGCCACGTCACGCGCGGCGTCGCGGTGCAGGCGGTCGTTACCGTAATAGTCCTTGAGGTCGGTTTCGGCTTTGCCGATCCGCACGTACGGGTCTTTGAACAGACCCATGTCGTACTTGGCGCCAAGCACTTCGCGCACCGCCTGGTCCAGTTCGCCCTGGGTCACTTCACCGTCCTTGAGCAGCCCTGGCAGCTCTTCGCCGTACAGCGTGTCGTTCATGCTCATGTCGATACCGGCCTTGATCGCCAGTTTGGCCGCTTCACGGCCATCACGGGCAACCCCGTGGCGGATCAGTTCCTGGATGGCGCCGTGGTCACTGATGGTCACACCTTTGAAGCCCCACTCCTTGCGCAGCAGGTCGTTCATCAACCAGGTGTTGGAGGTGGCCGGCACGCCGTTGATCGAGTTCAACGCCACCATGACCCCGCCAGCACCGGCATCGAGCGCGGCGCGGTAGGGCGGCAGGTAGTCGTTGTACATTTTCGTCAGGCTCATATCGACCGTGTTGTAGTCGCGGCCGCCTTCCACCGCGCCATACAGGGCAAAGTGCTTGACGATGGCCATGATGCTGTCGGGGTTGGCCGGGCTGCTGCCCTGGAACGAGCGGACCATCACCTGGCCGATTCGCGAGGTCAGGTAGGTGTCTTCACCAAAGCCTTCACTGGTGCGGCCCCAGCGCGGGTCGCGGGCGATGTCGACCATCGGCGCGAAGGTCATGTCCAGGGCGTCGGCAGCGGCCTCGATGGCGGCAGTGCGGCCGACCTTGGCAATCGCGTCCATGTCCCAGGTCGCGGCCATGCCCAGGCCGATCGGGAAAATGGTGCGCTCGCCGTGAATGGTGTCGTAGGCGAAGAACATCGGAATCTTCAGGCGGCTGCGCATGGCGGCGTCCTGCATCGGCCGGTTCTCGGGCGCGGTGCGCGAGTTGAAGGTGCCACCGATGCGGCCTGCGGCGATTTCTTCGCGGATTTGCTCGTGGGTCATCTCCGGGCCGATGCTGATCAGGCGCAGCTGGCCGATTTTTTCGGCCTCGGTCATCTGGCTGATCAGGTGATCGATGAACGCCTGCTTGTCCTGCAGGGGCGGAGCGGTAGGGGCGGCGAGGGCCGCCTGACTGACAAGGCCCATGGCCAGGCCCAGCAAAGACAGTTTCATCATCAATTCCGTTGTGGGGCCTCTGCCGTATCCACCGTGATACGCGCGCGGCCGAAGTTTTCAGGCGGCTATTGTTGTACAGTTCGGGGGCGATTCTTCCAGCGGCGGATTATGCCTGAATATGTCGGCGGCCGATGGCACCCTGAATGCCTGGACAACAACAATAAGAACGATCGAGAGACCGCTGGCATGACCCCCCTCAATGAATACGATCAACGTCAGATCGCCGAAGCCATTGCCCGTGCCGAACGGCGTACCGATGCCGAACTGGTAACGGTGCTGGCCCGCCGTGCCGACGATTACGCCTACCTGCCACTGTTCTGGGCCGCGGTGCTGGCGCTGGCCGTGCCGGGCTTGCTGCAGATGCTGCTGGGCTGGCCCGGTATCCGTGGCTTGCTGGTGGCCAACGTCGTGCTGTTCATCGGCTTGTGCCTGCTGCTGCGCCACCCGCGCCTGGCCGGCTGGCTGATCCCGCGTGCCTGGCGCCGCTGGCGGGCGTCGAGCCTGGCCCGCCAGCAGTTTCGCGAGCAGAACCTGCAGCGCACCCGCGGTGCCACGGGGGTGCTGATTTTCGTCAGCGAAGCGGAGCGGCATGTGGAAATCCTGGTCGACCAAGGGGTGGAGCAATACCTCGATGCCAGCGCCCGCGCGGCCATCGTAGGGCGCTTTGCCGAACAGGTGCGTCAGGGCCGGACCTTGCAAGGCTTTGTCGATTGCATCGACGCCTGCGGTGAGTTGCTCAGTGAGCACGTGCCGCGCACCCATGCCCGCAACGAACTGCCCAACCGTTTGGTGATTCTGGACTGACAAAAGCGGGCGTATGGATTGGGGGGCCAGCCTCACACCTGTAGAATGCGTGGCATTGCGCAACGCGCTCCCCGCAACTCGAGGCACCGTTTTTCATGTCCGCCAGTCCTTCCGCTTCCACCGCGCCAGAGGCGCGCGCCCAGTTCCTAGAGCTGCTGAGCGCTGCCCTGCACGGCAATACCTTGGTCAAACTGGTGCTGGCGCGCCATGTGGGTGCCGATCAGACCCTGCAGCGGATCATCGCCAAGCCACTGCAGGTCAAGGGCCAGCCCTGCCTGTCACTGGTGTATCGCCACCAGACCCGTGACATCACCCGCAACCTGCCACTGGAGCAGGCCGAAGCGCTGGTTGCCGAGCTGCTGCCTGACAGCTTTCGCAATGCGCACCTGTTCGATGCGGACGGCGAAGTGCAACTGACCTTCAGCAAGAAAGGCAAGCCCATGCTCCAGCGCCACGGCGCCCAGGCGCCGCGTGATGCGGCTGCGAGCAGTGGCCATGACCGGGAGAAAAAGCGTTACCTGCAGCTGTCGCGGCCCTTTTTGCGTGACCTGGGCGTGACCGATGCGCAAGGTGCGCTGATCCCGTCGATGTCGCGCAAGTGGAAGCAGATCAACAAGTTCATCGAGGTGTTCGAGCACGCCCTGGCCAGCGCGCCGCTGCCTTCCGAACAGGCCCTGCGCGTAGCCGACTTTGGCTCGGGCAAGGGTTACCTGACCTTCGCCATGCACGACTACCTGCGCAACACGCTGGGCCGCGACGCCCAGGTGACCGGCGTGGAGCTGCGCCAGGAAATGGTCGACCTGTGCAACGCCGCGGCCTCGCGCCTGGACCACCCGGGCCTAGAATTCCAGTGCGGCGATGTACGCAGCGTGGTGCCCGAAGCCATCGAGGTGATGATCGCCCTGCACGCGTGCGACATCGCCACCGACTACGCCATCCACACCGGCATCCGCTGCAACGCCGCGATCATCATGTGCTCGCCGTGCTGCCACAAACAGATCCGCCCGCAACTGCACAGCCCAGGCTTGCTACAGCCGATGCTGCAGTATGGGTTGCACCTGGGGCAGCAGGCCGAGATGCTCACCGACAGCCTGCGAGCGCTGTACCTGGAAGCCTGTGGTTATGAAACCAAGGTGTTCGAGTTCATTTCGTTGGAACACACCAACAAGAACAAGATGATTCTCGCGGTGAAGCGCAAACAGCCGGTGGATAACGCGGCGCTGCTGGAGAAGATTGCGCAACTCAAGGGGTTTTATGGGGTGCAGGAGCATTGCCTGGAGACGTTGTTGCGGGGGGACGGGTTGATCTGAATGCTCGCTGAGCGCTGATCCTGAATGTGGGTAGGAAATTTCTCCAGAGCACCTCGAGACGGTGTTTGACGTGAAGAAGTCTGTAGTGTGGCGTGCACCTGCAAGGTATTGCTGGTTGTCGTTTGACAACCTTGTCATTGCGAGCCCACACTGGAGACAAGCTGATGTCACGCCCCAGTCATGCCAAGAAGGAGGTCGAACAGGCCTTGAGGCACGCGGAGTTACAGGGATGGAGAGTCGAGGTGGGCGGTGGGCATTGCTGGGGGAAGCTGTATTGCCCCCTCAACGACGCAGATTGCCGTTGTGGGGAATTTTGCATTACCAGCGTCTGGAGTACCCCAAAGAGCCCAGGCAACTTTGCACGCCAGCTACGGCGTGTGGTGGATAACTGTTCTGGCGGCAGGATGACGAAAGGCGCAGCACATGCTGCCGAGGAGCAGTAGCGATGGAATATGAGTTCACCCTGAAGTATCAACTGAACGAAAACGAAGATACCGATGCGCTGCTGGAGCGTCTGGCCAAGGCCGGTTGTGACGACGCCTTGGTTGGGGTAGGGCAGCCCGGTCGTTTGGCGCTGGCGTTTGTGCGCGAGGCTTCAACGGCCAGAGAAGCCCTACATAGCGCCCTTGACGGTGTTCGTGAAGCAGTGCCTGCCGCGCGCCTGATCGAGGCAACCCCAGACCTCGTCGGGCTTACCGATGTAGCCGAAATGGTGGGCGTATCGCGCCAGAACATGCGTAAATTGATGCTCGCGCACAGCCATAGTTTTCCGGCACCTATTCACGAGGGCAGTACTTCGCTTTGGCACCTGGCTGAGGTTCTGGTCTGGTTACAGGCACGCGGAAGCTATGCTATCGGCCAGCAAACACTTGATCTGGCTCGCGTAGCGATGACGGTCAATGTATCGAGTGCCTATGAGCGGGTTTTTGGCCATTCAACGAACCCGGCCTGTTGAACCTAAGCCTGAGCTCACCTCAACGCCGAGCAGCCGGCACCTCGATCGCCAAGTCAGCCAACCCCAACGGGTGCGTACTCGCATCGAAAAAGTGCAGTGCAGTCGCCGGTAAATCCCCGAACCGGTCGATGAAGTGCTGCTTCTGATTGATCACCGACGCCTCCCCCAACGGCCGAATGGCAATCGACAAATGGCGAGGTTGTGCCTGTCGAACCGCCTCGACCAGGTGCTGGTCACTGCTGTCCAGATGCTGCCCGAACAGGCATAGCCCCTGGCTCTCCTGCGCCAATTGCGCCAAGCACCAGCTGAGGTAGTCCGAGTGACGAATGGCGCGCAGCTTTTCGTCGCTGCGGTCTTCATTGATGAACAAGGGCACTTCCCCCGGAATGTTCACGGCAAAGCCATCGAGCAACTCGGCGCTCTCTGCGCTGCGTTGGCGGGTGGTGCCATCCGGCAGTTTCAGCAGGTGCAGGCCGCCATGCAGGTGCAGCACGCGGGTGCCTTCACTGCGGGTGCGGCGTACGTCGAAAAAGCCTTGCTCATCGAACAGCTCGGCAAAACCTTGGGGGGCGTGCTGCACGGCCCAAGGCACGATCAGGTCGTAGTTGCTGGTGTAGATGTTGCGATAGCCGCGCAAGGCCTGGTTCAGCATGGCCAGCGTGGCGGCTGGCATCAGCGGCCATGGCAGATGCACCGTGCGCACGGCATGAATCAGCGCTTCCTTGATCGAGTAGTAGCGGTTCAGCGGTGCCGTGGAGTTGATGGCCAGGGCCGCGTTGACCCGCACCGTGCTGTTGAGGGCGCTGAGCACGGGCTCGAACAATTCGGTGGCGAGTGACTTGAACAAGGCTTGGTCGCTGATCGCCAGGCCTTTTTTGCGGCCCGCGCGCTGCGCTTCCTCGAACAGCGAGAAATAGCCAAACGGCTTCCACAGTGCACGGCTGGCGCCGTTGCCCAGCAGCAGGGCGTCGCAAGGGTGGCGTTGGTCGAGTTCTGGCCAGGGGGTGAGGTAAGCGTCAAGTGCGGGCATGCGGGGTCCGTTGGGCGGAGCGGAAAACGGGGCGACTGTAGCATGTCATTCAAGCGCTAGGTGATTGAGGCTGGCGAGGACAAGAAGTCGTGTGTGAGAATGATACGGATTCCTATTAGCGACGCTCACCTTCAATGACATCCTTTTCCACACCCTGGAGCGGCCCTGCGCCGGCCTTGCAGGCGGTCGTCGATGATCTGCTGGCCAACTACAGTGACCTGCGTCGCTACCTCAGCGGGCGCCTGCGCAACCCCGACGACGCCGCAGACATCGCTCAGTCCAGCTTTGCCCAGGCCTATGCCCACGCGCTGAATGCGCCGGTGCTCAATGCGCGCGCGTTGTTGTTCCAGGCGGCGCGTAACTTGTGCATCGATCAGTACCGGCGGCGCAGCACCGAGTTGGCGGCGCTGGAGGATTGGCTGGTGCGCGTCGACGGCTTGAGCCCCAGCGTCGAGGACATCCTGATCGCGCGCGAGCAGTTGCAGCAACTGATTGCACTGATCGAGCGCATGCCGCGCCTGCGCCGCGAAGTGTTCGTGCGGGTGCGGCTGTATGGCCAGAGCCATCGCGAGGTGTGTGAGGCGCTGGCGCTGTCGGCCAAGTCGGTGGAACTGCACATCGCCCGCGCGGTGTTCGACCTCTCCGAACTGCGCCTGGCCAGCCGCCATGGCTGACCCGGTTGCCGCACGCAAGGTGCAACAGGCCTTGGTCTACCTCGCGGCGATGCATGGCGACGACCCCACGCGTGTGCGCGAAGCCAGCGGCCAGGCGCTGCGCTGGCGGGGTAAGAGCGACGAACATGAGCGCGCCTGGCATGAGGCCGAGCAGCGCTGGCAACTGGTGCATCGCCTGGCGCCGCAATTGCGCGGCGCCCTGCAGCCGCAGCCGCATGATCCGGGCCGTCGGCGCCTGTTGCGCCAGGGCGGCGCGTTGGCGGTACTGCTGGCGGCAGGTGGCTGGCTGGGCTGGATGTGGCAGCGCACCGCTGCATTCCAGCAAGACCTGCAGACCGCGCACGGCGAACAGCCCCGCAGCCTGGCCTTGCCCGATGGCAGCCAACTGCTGGTGGCGGCCGAGAGCAACCTGCGTATCCGCTTCGACCATGGCCAGCGCCAGGTGATGCTGTTGCACGGCAATGTCTTCTTCGACGTCGCCCATGAGCGCTGGCGGCCTTTCCATATCAGCACCCGTGTGGGCAGTGTCCAGGTGCTGGGCACGGCCTTCACGGTCAGCGACCGGGGTGACCGGGTGTTCGTGGCGGTGGCCCGCGGCCGTGTACAGGTGCGTGACCTGCACGGTGGCGAACGTACCCTTGGCGCTGGCGAACGTGTCTGCATCGATGCTCAGGGGCACCTGAGCAACCTGCATGCGCAGGGGCGACTCGGCCCGGACGTCGACCATTGGCAACGCGGTTGGTGGTCTTACACCGACCAGTCGCTGCGCGAAGTGATCGGCGAGCTCAATGCCTATCTGCCGCAGCCCGTGCTGCTGGCGCCGGAAGTCGCCGAACTGAAGCTGACCGGCAGCTTCCCTATCGATCAGCCGCAGAAACTGCTGGAAGCGTTGCCACGCATTCTGCCGGTGCGCCTGAGCGAACGGCAGGGCAGGGTGGAACTGTTGGCGCGCTGAAAAAAGTTTTGAGGGGTAAGCCGCTGGAGCGGCGTCATCAACGGTGAACCCCTCCAAGAGCAAGGACCCTTCATGTCGTTCGCCTCCACCCGTTTATCCGTGCCACTGCGCCACCTGGCCCTGGCCTGCGCACTGGGCAGCCTGTTGTCGCCGGGCATGGCCCTGGCTGACAGCCAGCCACTGGCCCTGGATTTTCCGAGCCAATCGCTGGAAACCACGGTGCACGCCCTTGCCCGCCAGTCCGGTGTGGCCATTGCCGCTGACAGCCGGGTACTCGCGGGCCGCACTGCGCCCGCCCTGCACGGGCGCTTCAGCGTGCTGCAAGCCTTGCAGCAGTTGCTGATCGGCACCGACCTGGTGGCCGAGGAGCACAACGGCGTGGTGACCCTGCGCAGCACCGCCGAGGACGGCGCCTTGACCCTCGGCGCCACCAACGTCAACGCCGCCGGTTTCAACAGTGAACTGCCCGAGGCCTACAGCGGCGGCCAGGTGGCGCGCGGTGCACGGCTTGGCATGCTGGGCAATCGCGACATCATGGACACGCCATTCAACATCACCGCCTACACCGCCAAGACCATCGCCGACCAGCAGAGCGGCACGGTTGGCGCCGTGTTGCGCAATGACCCGTCGATCCGCTTCAGCACCGGCGAAGGCCATGCCTACGAGAACTTCATGATCCGTGGCTATGGCCTAGAGTCCTCGGAGTTGGCGGTAAATGGCCTGTACGGCCTGGCGCCAGATGGCCATGTGCCGACCGAATTCCTCGAACGGGTCGAAGTGCTTAAAGGCCCAAGCGCATTGCTCAGCGGCATGGCGCCTAATGGCGGGGTGGGCGGCAATGTCAACCTGGTACCCAAGCGTGCCGGCGATGCCCCACTGACCCGGCTGACCACAAGCTACGTTTCCGACGGCTACTTTGCCCAGCACATCGACGTGGCCCGACGCTTTGCGGATGGGCGCTTTGGTGTCCGCTTCAATGGGGTGTATGGCAGTGGCGACATGGGCGTCGACGAACAGTCGAAGGACCGCACGCTGGCCGCCCTGGCGCTGGATTACCGAGGTGACGACTTCAAGCTCGAACTGGATGCCTACGAGACCCATGAAAAACTCGACAACGGCAGCCCGATGATGGCGGGCTTCAGCGAGCTGGGCTACGTGACCAAGGCGCCCAAGCCCGACACCAACGTGCTGGAAGGCATCTATGCCAAACAAGTCAGCAAGGCAGTGGTGCTGCGCGGCGAGTACCAGCTCAACGACGACTGGACGGCATTTGCCAGTGTGGGTGGGGCACGCACGTACTACGACGGCTTCCTGAACGGCACCCGCATCCGGGTGCAGGCGGCCGATGGCAGCGCCAAGGGGCAGACTTACAACCAGGCCGGCTACACCCACAGCCTGTCCAGCGAGGCCGGCCTGCGCGGCAACTTCATGACGGGGCCGGTCACCCACCAGCTGGTGTTGACGACGTCGCTGCTGCACCAGGACATCGGCCGAGCGCCCACGGTCACCGGCGCCACCTACGACACCAACCTCTATCGCCCGGTCAAAGGGGTGATTGCCGGTGATCACGGCTCGAATGACAAGACCGGCGACAATACCTTGTCCAGCTTCGCCCTGGCCGACACCCTCGGTTTCTTCGACGAGCGTGTGTTGCTGACCCTGGGTGCGCGTGCCCAGCGGGTTCGGCAGAAGATGAGCAAACCAACGGCCTATGACGAACGCAAACTGACCCCGGCCTTTGGCATCGTGGTCAAGCCTTGGGATGCGCCGGTGTCGCTGTACGCCAACTACATCGAAGGCCTGACCCAAGGTGGCACGGTGACCGAGGTGGGGGCCCTGAACAAGGACGAGCAATTTGCGCCGTACGTGGCCAAGCAGATGGAAGCGGGCGTGAAGTGGGACCTGGGCACGTTCAGCCATACCCTGGCGGTGTTCCAGATCGAGAAACCCAGCATGGTCAAGAACACCCGCGGCGACACCTTCTGGTACACCGATGATGGCGAGCAGCGCAACCGTGGCGTGGAATGGAACATGTTCGGTGAAGCCGCCCCTGGCGTACGCCTGCTGGGCGGGGTGACCTACACCCGCGCCGAACTGAGCAAGACGGCCAACGGTACCCTGGATGGCAACACCGCCCGCGGTGTACCGGCCTGGTCGGCCAACCTCGGCGCCGAGTGGGACCTGCCCTGGGTCGATGGCCTGACCCTGACGGCACTGGGCATTCACAGCAGCTCGCAGTACCTGGACGACGAGAACACGCTGAAAATCCCACAATGGACGCGCTACGACCTGGGCGCGCGCTACGCCACCCGCGTGCTGAGCAAGGACGTGACCCTGCGCGCCAGCCTGGAGAACGTCGAGAATCGTGCCTACTGGGCGGGGGTGTTCAACCCGGGGTATGCCACCGTCAGCGAACCGCGCACCTTGAAGCTGTCCGCCAGCGTCGACTTCTGAGGTGCGCATGAACCGCAACTCTCTCATCCGTTGCGCCTTGCTGCTGGCCTTGACCAGCGCCGTGGCGCAGGCTGCAAGCGAAGCCACGCTGCAGCCCGGTCAGGCTGTCAAGGGCCAGGCCATGTCCGCAGGCAGCACGGTCTGGCACGTTGGGCTCAAGGCGGGCGACCTGGTGCGCGGCCGGGTCGACGGCGACGTCAGCCTGCGCCTGCTGGACCCGCAGGGCAGGCCCTTGCGCCTGTTGATCGACGGCCAGGACCAGCCGCGCGCGTTCATCTTTGTCGCCGACAGCCCGGGTGCATATGGCTTGCGTGCAGAGCCACTGGACGGGCGCCCGGGCGCCCCTTTCAGCCTGCGCCTGGAGCAGGTACTGGCGCGTGCCGAGCAGCAGCAAAGCCCACCACGGCTGGCCAGCCCGGCCCTGGCCGAGTTGGCCGGGCAGCTTGCCCAGGGCGGTGATACCGAGGCGTTCTGGAACGCGCGAAAGGCCCAGGGCACGCCGCTGGTCGAGCGCCTACCGGGCCAGCCGCAGCAGCGCCTGGTGACGTTTCTGTGGCGCGGCGCCCAGCACAATGTGCGGATGTTCGGCGCGCCTTCGGGCCGTCACGAAGCGCTGCAACGGCTTGGCACCAGCGATGTCTGGTACGCCAGTTTCGAGGTCCCGGCCAGCACCCGGCTCAGCTACCAAATGGCGCCTGATGTGCCAGCGTCGGATGACCGCCGGGTGATTCTTGCCACCACGCGCCGCGACCCGCTCAACCCTGCCACCTTCGCCGACAGCAGCGGTGATGCCTGGCTGTCGCGTTCACGCCTGGAATTGCCGGATGCGCCACCGCAACCTTGGGTAGCCGAGCGGTCGGGTATCGCCCGTGGCACGCTCGAACGCAAGCGCCTGGCCAGCGACGTGCTGGGCAACACGCGCGATGTCTACCTGTACCGACCGGCTGGCTGGCGCCCGGGTGCTGCAGGCCAGGCCTTGCTGGTGCTGTTCGATGCCCACGCCTATACCCGCCAAGTGCCTACGCCGACCCTTCTCGACAACCTGATCGCCGATGGCCTGATCCCGCCCACGGCAGCCATCATCATCGCCAACCCCAGCGACCTCAGCCGCCAGCAGGAGCTGCCACCCAACCCACGGTTCGCCCGCTTCATGGCCGAACAACTAATGCCCTGGGCGCGACAACAAGGCTTGAGTGCACCCGCGGCCCGTACGGTAATCGCCGGCTCCAGCTACGGGGGGCTGGCCGCGTCCTACCTGGGCCTGATGCACCCTGAGCTGTTCGGCAATGTGCTGAGCCTGTCGGGGTCGTACTGGTGGGCCAAGGACGGGGAAGAGCCAGGCTGGCTGACCCGTGAGTACGTCAAGGCAACCCCCAAGCCGCTACGTTTCTACCTGCAATCGGGGCTGTTCGAAGGCCCGACGATTCTGGATACCAACCGCCACCTGCGCGATGTGTTGCGTGCCAAGGGCTATGCGGTGGAAGCGGTGGAGTACCCCGCGGGGCATGATTACCTGCAATGGCGCGGGTCACTGCCGTGTGGCCTGGTGAGCCTGATCGGCAGGCCGGGTAAGGCCAGTTCCCAGGCGTGCGCTGAATACCGTTGATGCCCTGCATCCCTTGTAGGAGCAGCCTTGTGCTGCGAAGAGGCCAGCGCTAACAGCGAAGAGTATGTGTTGTCACTGGCCTCTTCGCAGCACAAGGCTGCTCCTACAGTAGAGGGTGATTGGCCTGGATTCAGCGTAAGCACGTTGACGCGTTTTACTCCGGTGTTGACACGTGGCGACTCCTGTTCCGCCACACCCGATACGCGCGGATCCCGGCGCGTACCGAGCCGAACAGCAGTTTGTCCTCCATCTCCCGTGCCATCCCTGAGCGCACCAGCATGCGCAGGAAGGTGCCGCGGGCGCGGGCGATGGCGAAGAAGATGCCTTGGGCAGCCAGGGTGTCGCGGACTTCGCGCAGCGCGGCAATGCCGCTGACGTCGATGCTGGTCACCGCTTCGGCATCGAACAGCACAACCTTGGGCTGGGCCTGGCTCTGCACGGCTTCCAGCAGGCGCATCTTGAAGTAGTCGGCATTGAAGAACAGGATCGCATCGTCGAAGCGGTACACCACCAACCCCGGTACGGTGCGGGCGTCCTTGAACTTGCGGATGTCGACTTGGCCCTCGGTGCCCGGCAGCCAGCCCAGCACTGCGTCGGTGGGCTGGTAGATGCTGTACAGCAGGCGCAGGATCGCCAGGGTCACGGCAAACACGATACCCGGCAGCACGCCCAGGCCCAGCACGCCGACCGTGGTCAGCAGGCAGAGCCAGAACTCGAAGCGGCTCAGGCGCCGGATGCTCTTCAGCGACTTGATGTCGATCAGCCCCCAGCCCGCCATCAGCAACACGGCCCCCAGCGCCGCCTGGGGGATCCAGGCCATGGGGGCGGTGAAGAACAGCAGGATCAGGGCGATCACCAGCGCAGCGATGATGCCGACCAGCTGGCTCTTGCCGCCGACCATGTCGTTGACTGCGGTACGCGAGTCGGCGCCACTGATGGCAAAGCCTTGGGACATCCCGGCCGCCAGGTTGCTCACCCCGAGCGCCACGAACTCATGGTTGGCGTTGATAGCGTAGCCATGGCGTGCGGCAAAACTGCGCGCTGTGAGCATGGCGCTGCAGAAACTGACGGTGGCAATACCCAGGGCGTCGCGCAGCAGGCTTTTCATTTCTGCCAGGTTGCTTTGCGGCCAAGCCAGTTGCGGCATGCCGGCCGGTACCGGGCCGAGGATGGCGACACCGAAGCGGTCCAGGCCGAACAGGCCTACCACAACCGTGAACAGCGCCACCGCCACCAGCGCCGCCGGTAGCCGTGGGTAGCGCTGCGGTAGCCAGATCAGCAGCGCCAGCGCGGACAGGCCGATGGCCAGGGTCACCCCATGAATCTCGCCCAGGCGCTGGAGGAAGTTGACCAGGCTCAGGATGAACCCGTCGCCCTCGATCTTGAACCCGACCACCTTGGACAACTGCCCGGCGATCAGGCTCAGGCCAATGCCATTGAGGTAGCCGATCAGGATCGGCCGTGAGAAGAAGCTGGCGATGAACCCGGCCCTGGCCAGGCCCGCGCCGATCAGCATCACGCCCACCAGCACGGTGACAATTACCGACAGCTCGGCAATACGCTGGGGGTCGCCCAGCGCCAGCGGTGCCACGGCCCCGGCGATCATCGCGCAGGTGGCGGCGTCCGGGCCGACCATCAGCTGACGCGAGCTGCCGATCAGGGCATACACCATCATCGGTAGCACGCAGGCATACAGGCCATATTGCGGCGGCAGGCCGACGATTTGTGCGTAAGCGATGGCGATGGGGATCTGGATAGCCGCCACCGAAAGCCCAGCCTGCAGGTCGGCATGAAACCACTCACGGCGGTAGTGCAACAGGTTGGCGAGGCCAGGTAGCCAGCGGGACAGAAACATGCGCGGTCCTTTCGAAATGTTTCACGAATCCATCAAGCATATGCGCTTCAAGCCGTTTCGCTTGCAAGCGGATTCGCCGGCCGCGCATTCAAGCGCAACGGCTGGGAAGTGGCCATGGGCCAGATCAACAAAAGGGGCATGAAAACGAATAGGCAGAAACGAAAAAAGGAGCCGAGGCTCCTTTTGACAGCGATGACGTTGCTGGAACGCCATGCGGGAATGCGATGTGGAGCGGGTAGAGGGAATCGAACCCTCAACTAAAGCTTGGGAAGCTTTCGTTTTGCCACTAAACTATACCCGCGTCTGCGTTCGACTTTTTACCAGAACCCTCATCGAATTAGAAGCCCAAGTTATAAAAAAGGGTTATAAAAAGCTTGTCGGCGACCCATAGCCTGCGGGTAAAGGGCTACAGGACGCCGAGGCGCTCAGATGGCCAGTGCATGCTGCCCCTGTACGTGCTGGTAGCGTTGACGTGGCTCACGCACGGTCGGCTTGAGGAAGCCGAGCAGCGCACTGCGGGTGTCTTCGCAGGCCGCCTTGGTCTCCATGTCGAGGAAGTGCCCAGCATCGCGAATCACGCTGAAGTGGCTCTTGCCCACATGGCGACCAAACTCGCGCGCATCTTCAGCCGTGGTGTACTCATCGCGGTCGCCGTTGATGAACAGCACCGGGATATCGATGTTGCGCGCACCACTCAATGCCCGTTCCAAGTCATGATGCAGCACTTCGTTGATGTGGAAGTGCATCTGCGCGTACTCGTGGCTGTCCAGGCTGCTCACGTGGCGATAGTTGAAGCGCTTGAACAGCGACGGCAGGTGCTTGCCGATGGTGTCGTTGACCAGGTTGCCGACCTGGTAGCGATCACAGGCGGCCAGGTACTGGCAGCCACGGTCCAGGTAGTCGCGCATCGGTTCGTTGATCACCGGCGAGAACGAGCTGACCACGGCCTTCTTCACTCGCCGCGGCTGGTGCGCCAGCGCCAGCAGCGTGCTCGCACCGCCCCACGAAAACGACATCACGTGATCGGCCTGGAAGTGCTCGATCAGCTCAAGGAGGATATGCGCCTCGGTCTCCTTGGTGATCAGCCGTTCCTGGCGGTTGTGCGGTTTGGATTTGCCAGCGTACGGCTGGTCGAACAGCACGACGTTGAATTGTGGGTGCAGGTTCCGCACTGTCTGGGCGAACGAGGCCGTGGTGGCCAGCGAACCGTTGATCAAAATGATCGTCTTCTCGGCTGCATCCGCGCGATGGAACTCCGTGTAAACCCGATACTGACCTTGGATATCAAGTACAGCGATTTCTGGCCTCATGTCATCGACTCCTGGCGCAAAAAGGGTATTCGCGTCACCTAGGGTGCACGTTCTTTATGACAGGTAGGCATTTGCCTTGAAGAGTAACCGGGGCCCTGTGTCGATCCTTGGCACACATGTCGACGGTATTGTTTTTGGCGGGCAATTTGCCGTGCCCCAAGGCATCTAGGCGTTGGGTGGCCGGCAAAAAGGTGTCTTCGACTGCGGGCGTGACTCATGAGTCACATGCAGACTGACGATTTGGATTCAAGCAGTGGGCTGGGGATCCTGCAAGTGCCGTTGGGGGAAATATGTGACTTGGGCCGCCGGGCGGTCGTGTGACACTGCCAGTGTTGCCTTTTCTGGCCTCTTCGCGGGCAAGCCCGCTCCCACAGGTACTGCACAAGCCTCCAACGCTGTGGAGTCCTGTGTGAGCCACAGGTACTGCACAGGCTTCCAACGCTGTGGAGTCCTGTGGGGGCCACAGGTACTGCACAGGCTTCCAGCACTGTGGAGATCCTGTGGGAGCGGGCTTGCCCGCGAAGAGGCCAGTGCAAACACCCTAGACCGAGTCGATTTCCTCGGCCGTCAACGCCCTGAATGCCCCCGGTGCCAACGCCGGATCCAGGCGAATCGCGCCCATGCTCTCGCGGTGCAGCCCCACCACCTTGTTGTCGAAATGGCCAAACATGCGTTTGACCTGGTGGTACCGCCCCTCGACGATAGCCAACCGGGCCTGGCGGGGGCCAAGGATGTCGAGTTGGGCGGGCAGGGTGGTGAGGTTTTCGAAGGCGAAATACAGGCCTTCGTGGAACTTGGCAGCATAATGCTCGCCAATCTCGTCTTCGGTCTCGACCAGGTAATGCTTGGGCAGTTTGGTCGTTGGCTGGGTCAGGCGACGCGACCATTGGCCGTCGTTGGTCAGGATCAGCAGGCCGGTGGTGTTGAAGTCCAGGCGCCCGGCAATGTGCAGGTCGTCGCGCAGTTCAGCGGGCAGCAACTCGAGCACCGTGCGGTGTTGTGGGTCCTGGGTGGCGCTGACGCACCCGGTCGGCTTGTTGAGCATCAGGTAGCGCGCCGGTCGCCCGGCCTGCAGCAGTTGCTCATCCACCTCGACGCGGCTGAACTCACGCACGTCCGTCAACGGGTCGACCGCCACTTGGCCATCGACCCGCACGCGGCGCTGCACCAGCAGCAGGCGAACGTGCTGGCGGTTGTAGCAGGGCAGGTTGGCAAGAAAACGATCGAGGCGCATGGGGAACAGGGCTGAAGTTAAAGGCCGCGCAGTCTAGCGCTTTGTGCCGGGCGGCGCTGCCTGCAGTTGCGCTTCGACCGCTGCGCAGCGCGGGCACAGGCAGGCCTTGTCACGCAACTCGGCGGGCAGGGCCTGGAGCACGGCGGGGTCGATGGTCACGCTGTAGCACCAACAGGCCTGCGTGGCGCTGCGGGGGTCGGCCAGGCTGCACTGGTTGAGGGCGCCGCAGGCGGGGCAGTGCTGGCTGTCATTCATGGTCAGGTCCGGAAACTTCACTGCAGACGCGGTTGCGGCCGGCCTGCTTGGCACGATAGAGCGCACGGTCGGCGCGGGTCAGCAGGGCATGCAAGGTATCGCCCGGTTGCAGGCTGCTCAGGCCGATGCTGGTGGTCAGGCGCAACGGTCGGTCGTCGTAGCTGAAGGTCAGCTGTTCGGTGCGGCGGCGGATTTTTTCCGCCACTTCCACCGCTTGCCGGCCTTCTGCCTCTCGCAGCAGCACGATGAATTCCTCACCGCCCCAGCGGCAGAGTATATCCGACTGGCGCAGGCTGCCCTGCAGCACATTGGCGAACTGGCGCAGCACTTCGTCGCCGGCCAGGTGGCCATGGGTGTCATTGAGCACCTTGAAGTGGTCAAGGTCGATCAACAGGGCCACCAGCGGGCCGCTGTCGCGCTGGGCCTCATGCAGGGCCTGGGCGGCCAGCAGGTCGAAGCTGCGCCGGTTGGGCAGGCCGGTGAGGCTGTCGAGGGTGGCCAGCGCCTCGGTGCTGGCCTGGTGGCGCTTGACCATCGCATGCACCAGTGACAGCACCACCAGGGTGATCATCGCGCAAATTGCCAGGTTCAGGTACAGCGAGTGGCGGATGCGGTCCAGGGTACCGGTTTCGCGCTTGTCCACCAGCAGGTACCAGTCCAGCTCGGGCAGGTGCCGCACATTGAGAAAGTGGCTGTGGTTGTCGCTGTCGCGGTATTCGTGGCTGCCTTCGCCAGGTACCGGTTGCTGTGCCAGCAGGTCGCTCAGCTCGGGGTTGTCGCTAAGCGGCTGGCCGACGCGCAAGCCGTGGGGGCCACCTTCGGAGCCGGTCAGCAGGACCTTGCCCTTGGCATCGGTGAACAGCACCGAGCGCTGGTAGCGGCGCTGGTACTCGTCGATCAGCTTGACCACCGACGACACACTCAAGCCCACCCCGGCCGCGCCGATGAAGCGGTGTTGGTAGTCCAGCACCTGGTAGTTGATGAACACTGTCAGGCTGTCCTGGTTGGCCATGTCCAGGTCGACGTTGATCTCATAGGGTGCCTTGAGGTCGCGCAGGCGAAAGTACCAGGCATCGCGCCAGCTGCCGGGCTTGATCTGCTTGAGTACGCCCTTGGCCTGGTAGTAGGTGAGGCTGCGGTCGGAGACGAAGAACGAGGTGAAGATGTCCTGCTTGCCCATGATCTCGCCCAGGTAGCGGGTGATGCGCTGGGTGTCCTGCTCACCGGACAATACCCAGTCCCGCAAGAAGGTGTCCTGGGCCATCATCGAGGCGATCAGCACAGGGCGGATCAGGTCTTTCTGGATTTCCGAATAGACCGTGTCGGAGGTCAGTGGCAATTCGGTGTTCACGATGCCATCGCGAATGGCACTGCGTGAGGCGAAGTAGCTGAGCAGGGAAGTGGCGAGAAAGCCGCTGGCCAGCAGCATCAGCAGGGTGACGATCAGCGAACGCTGCGAAAACAGAGCGGAACGTGCAGGCATGATCTTCCCGTGATGTGTGCCAAGGCGGTCATTCTAGTGAGATGACCGGTAAATGACTGCAAGTTTTTCAGGGTTATCGCACCTGTTTCAAATTATTGCAAAAATGGCACTGCACCTCGGTATGGCGGTCTTATTCAGTGTCGATGAACGCGTTTTGCATCGACGCTCGCCAGCGCCGCTGTTCGGGCACTCCAGCGGTCCAGGAGGCCGCCATGTCCTATCGAATGCTGTTGATCGCCCTGTTGGGTCTGATGACGTCTGCCTGCGCCCCTTACTACGGCGGCGGGGGCTACTACCGATCGGATTACTACTCCACCGACCGTTATGTGTCACCGGGGTATTACCGATACGACCGCTACTATGTAACGCCGCAGCCGCGTTACTACTACCAGCCCGCACCTCGTTATTACCGCCCGGCGCCGGTGCCGCAGTACAGGCCCCACCCGCAGCCAGGCATGAACCAGTGGCATGGCAACCCGCGGTATGACTACGGCAATCGCCAGCGCTATGACTATGGGCGTGACCGTGACCGCCATGACTATCGCGATGGCAGCCAGCGCTATCAGAACGATCGTTGGCATTCCAATGGGCGAGGGGACCGTGACCGCAGGCCAGATGGCGGCCGGGGGCAGGGCCGCAACTGGCAGCGGTGATGAATTGGGGTGCGCAGCGGCCCGGTTGCAGATAATCAATCCAAATCCGCCAGTGGATGGCGCCCCTCCCAGACCTTGGTAAAATGCGCCTCGACCACCGCCGCTGGCACCTGCGCCACATCCGGCCAGTGCCAGCGCGGCTGATTGTCTTTGTCCAGCAGGCGCGCGCGCACCCCTTCGCTGAATTCCGGATGACGGCAGCAATTCAGGCTCATGCCGAACTCCATCTGGAATACCTGCGCCAATGACAGGTGCCGGGCCCGGCGGATCTGTTCCCACACCAAGTGCGCGGTCAACGGGCACCCCTCATGCAGGCGTTCACCCGCTTCGGCCAGCAGAGGGTCGTTGTGATGTTTCAGGCGTTGCAGCGCATGCCATGCGCCGGCGGGGTCGGCGACATCCAGCAGCTCATCGATCACTTGGCGCCGGGGCAGCCATTGCGCCTCGGGTAGCTCCTCGCAGGCACGATGCTGCTCGGCCTTGAGCAGGCTGTTGAGCTGCAACTCGGTCTGCTCCTGCCAGTTCAGCTGCAACAACTCTTCGATCAACTCCTCCTGCTGGTGCTCGCCGAAGAAACGATCGGCGAGACCCAGGTCGAGGGCATCGCGGGCATTGATCGGGGCGCCGGTCAGTCCGAGGAACAGCCCCAGCTTGCCCGGCAGACGGGCGAGGAACCAGCTGGCGCCGACGTCGGGGTAGAGGCCGATGCTGATCTCTGGCATCGCCAGCCGGCTGCTGGGCGTGACGATGCGCACATTGGCGCCTTGCAGCAGCCCCATGCCGCCACCCAGCACATGCCCGTGCCCCCAGCACAGCAGCGGCTTGGGGTAGGTGTGCAGCAGGTAATCGAGGCGATACTCGGCAGCGAAGAAGGTGGCGGCCAGCGGCGGCACGCTGCCGGGGTGATCGCGGCAAGCCTGGGCCAGCGCCCTGACGTCGCCCCCGGCACAGAACGCCTTGGCGCCATTGCCTCGCAGCAGCACGCAGACCACGCCAGGGTCGCGGGCCCAGGCGTGCAACTGCTCGCCGAGCACTTCGATCATCCGCAGGTTCAGTGCATTGAGCGCCTTGGGTGCATCCAGGGTGGCGATGCCGATGCAGGCGCCATCGGCACCGGTGAGTACCTCGCAATGAATAGACATGGACTACCTCTCGCAGGTCATCGCACAAGTATGGCCTGCCTGCGGGATCATGCCGGTCGTCGGTCGGATCGTTTGACAAGCGGATGAGGCTTACCTAGTGTCGCGCCATTGTTTACGGATGGCCCCATGACTGACGACGATCGCATCAAACTCGAACCCAGCTGGAAAGCCGCATTGCGCGACGAATTCGACCAGCCCTACATGCATCAGCTGCGCGAATTCCTGCGCCAGGAGCACGCGGCCGGCAAAGAGATCTACCCACCGGGCCCGCTGATCTTCAATGCCCTTAACTCGACGCCGTTGCAGCAGGTCAAGGTGGTGATCCTCGGCCAGGACCCGTATCACGGCCCAGGCCAGGCCCATGGCCTGTGCTTCTCGGTGCAGCCGGGCATCGCCACGCCGCCGTCGCTGGTCAATATCTACAAAGAGCTGCAGCGCGACCTGAACATCCCGATCGCCAGCCACGGCTACCTGCAGAGCTGGGCCGAGCAAGGCGTGCTGCTGCTCAACACGACCATGACCGTTGAGCGCGCCAATGCGGCTTCACATGCCAAGAAGGGCTGGGAGTTCTTTACCGACCGGGTCATCCAGGTGGTCAGCGAGCAGTGCCCGAACGTGGTGTTTCTGCTGTGGGGCGCGCATGCCCAGGGCAAGCAGAAACTGATCGATGGCACCAAGCACCTGGTGCTGAAGTCGGTGCATCCGTCGCCCTTGTCGGCGTATCGGGGCTTCCTCGGTTGCGGGCACTTCAGCCGGGCCAATGGCTTCCTCGAACAGCGTGGGTTGGCACCGATCAACTGGGCCTTGCCGCCGCTTTGATGGCATGAAACACCGTGGAGCAGGCGACGCGGTGTTTCAGGCTTTTTCTGCGTTCCAGAGCCGGAACAGCGGCTCTGCCAAAAACAACACGAACAACAACCGCATCACTTGCAGCGCTGTCACCAACGGCACCGACAGTTGCAGGGTCTCCGCCGTCAGGCTCATCTCCGCAATCCCGCCGGGCATCATCCCCAGGGTCAGCGAACGCAGGTCTAGCGCCGTCATCACGCTCAACCCCCACGCTGCGCTGCCGGCAATCAACATGCACAGCGCCGTGGCCAGCAACGTACGGCCCAGAAACGAAGGTGCGCGGCGGAAAAACGCGCGGTTGAAGTGGCAGGCCAGGCCGCTGCCAATCAGCCACTGGCCGATTTGACTCGCGCCATCAGGCAGGCCGATCTGCAGGTTGCCCGCCAGGCTAACCGTCGCCGCCACCAGCAGCGGCCCGAACAGCCAGGGGTTGGGCTGGCGCAACCGCTGCCAGATAAAGCCCGCGGCTATACCCAGCGGGGCGATCAACGCTAGCCAGCCCCAGCTAACACTGCCGGCATGATTGAGCGGTACACCGTCACCCATCAGGAACTTGAACAGCGCCGGCACGCACAGCACCACTGCCAACACACGCAGGCTTTGCGCCGCCGCCACCTGGCTGAGCACCGCGCCATTGCGCGCGCCCAGGTTGACCATCTCACCCGAACCGCCCGGCATGCTGGCGAAGAAGGCGGTTGCGCGGTCTTCGCCGGTACGTCGCAGCAACCACACGCTGATCACGCTGGATAGGGTAGTGAACAGCGCGCCAAAGAAGAT
This sequence comes from Pseudomonas sp. DCB_AW, assembly GCF_026240895.1. Lineage (NCBI taxonomy): Bacteria > Pseudomonadati > Pseudomonadota > Gammaproteobacteria > Pseudomonadales > Pseudomonadaceae > Pseudomonas > Pseudomonas sp. DCB_AW. Next base: position 40,664 of record NZ_JAPFCE010000010.1, on the reverse strand, counting down.
CAGCAGAAAGTGGCTGCCCACCTGTTCGATCACGGCGGGGGTGAAGTGCAGGCCGATGCCCAGGCCGATGATGCATTGCCCGCATTTGCGCCCATTGGGGATTTCCGACAGCTGCCAGGGGGTCAGGCAGCGCACCAGGATGATCGCCAACAACGCGCCGACCATCCAGGGCAAAGGCCAGCCGACCGTGCTGGCGAGATACCCACCAGCAAGGCCGAGCAGCCCGGTAGCCCAATACAGGGGCAAGGACCGATCAGGCATCAGCCATGGCCCGGCGCTGCAGGCTGCGCTTGCGCCAGATACGCAGCAGCGGCAGGCACAGCATGCACACCACCAGGACCCACACGCCCATGCTGATCGGGCTGGACCAGAGGATGCCCAGCTCACCGTTGGAGATCGACAGCGCACGGCGCAGGTTCTGCTCCATCAGCCCGCCGAGGATGAAGCCGAGCAGGATCGGCGACAGCGGGAAGTCCAGCTTGCGCAGGATGTAGCCCATGATGCCGATGCCGACCATCAGGAACAGGTCGAAGGTGGTGGCGTGCACGGCATACACGCCGATCCCGGTGATGATTGCGATGACCGGCACCAGCGCCCAGTTCGGTACGGCGAGGATGCGGGTGAAGATGCGGATCATCGGGATGTTGAGGATCACCAGCATGATGTTGGCGATGAACAACGAGGCGATCAGGCCCCAGACGATGTCTGGCTGCTGTTCGAACAACAGCGGGCCGGGGGTGATGTTGTACAGGGTCAGTGCGCCGATCATCACCGCGGTGGTGCCCGAACCTGGCACGCCGAGGGTCAGCATGGGGACCAAGGCGCCGCAACAGGAGGCGCCGATAGCGGTTTCTGGCGCGGCCAGGCCACGGGCATCACCCTTGCCGAACTTGCCGCTTTCGCCAGCGATACGCTTCTCGGTCATGTAGGCCACGGCACTGGCCAGGGTCGCGCCGGCACCTGGCAGCACGCCCATGATGAAGCCGAGCAGGCCGCAGCGGATGTTCACTGCGAACACCGAAGCCGCTTCCTTGACGTTGAACAGCATGCGCCCAGTGGCCTTGACCGCCTGGTGGCCATGGTGGGTCTTTTCCAGCAGCAGGAGGATTTCGCTGATCGAGAACAGCCCCAGCACCAGCACCACGAACTGGATGCCGTCGGCCAGGTGCACGCTGTCACCGGTGAAGCGGTAGACGCCGCTGTTGGCGTCGATGCCGACCGCCGACAGGAACAGGCCGATCAGCGCAGCGATGAAGGTCTTCAACGGTTTGTCGCCGGCCATGCCGCCCAAGGCGACAATGGCGAACACCATCAGCACGAAGTATTCCGCCGGGCCGAAGGCGATCGCCCATTTCGCCAGCAGCGGGGCGAACAGCACCATGCCGCAGGTGGCGATGAAGGCGCCGATGAACGAACTCCAGGCAGACAGCGACAGGGCAACGCCTGCCAGGCCCTGGCGGGCCATCGGGTAGCCGTCGAGGGTGGTCATCACGGTCGAAGCTTCGCCCGGGATGTTCAGCAGGATCGAACTGATGCGCCCGCCGTATTCGCAGCCCAGGTACACCGCAGCCAGCAGAATCAGCGCCGACTCAGGCGGCAGGCCCAAGGCAAAGGCGATGGGGATCAGCAGGGCCACGCCGTTGATCGGGCCCAGGCCCGGCAGCAGGCCGACCACGGTGCCGATCAGGGTGCCACTGAGGGCGGTGACCAGGTTGTACGGGCTCAGGGCGACGCCGAAGCCCTGGCCCAGGTAGCTCAAGGTATCCATGTGTCAGTTCTCCAGTACGCTCAGCAGGCCAAGGGGCAGGGGCACGTCCATCACGCGGTCGAACAGCCAGTAGAGGAACAGGCTCATGCCGACCACGACGATGGCGCTGTGCAGCCAGCGGCCGCCGTACAGCCGGGCCATGGGCAGGCCGACCAGGATGGCGCTGAGGATGAAACCCAGAGGTTCGAAGGTGGCAGCGAAGACGATCAGCAGGCCGACACAGGCGGCGATCTTGATCAGGGTTTCGCGGTCCAGTTCTGGCTCGTCGTCTTTGCGCACGATGGGCGTTGGGCGGATGGCCAGGTAAAGCAGGCCCAGGCCCATCAGGCCGAGCATCAGCAGCGGATAGGCCCGCGGGCCAACCGGTTCGTAGGAAAACGCAGCCTGGTACGGCCAGGCCATCACGGCCAGGGCGGCGCATACCGCCAGCAGGACCAGGGCGAAGAGGCGTTGCAGGATCATCGGGGAATCCTCGTTGGACGCGGACTCTGTGGGAGCGGGCTTGCCCCGCGAACACCGGCAAAGCCGGTGCCATGCACCGAGGTGCCAGCTTCGCGGGACAAGCCCGCTCCCACAGGGATCTGTTCAGGTAGTCGGCGAGTTACTGAATCAGGCCGAATTCCCTGGCCAGTGCCTTGTAGTCAGCCACCTGCTTCTTCACATAGCCGTCCAGCTCTTCGCCGGTCATGGCGAACGGGAACAGCTCGCGCTGGTCACGCAGCTTGGCGAAGTCTTCCGAGGCCAGCATCTTGTCGAACGAGGCCTTCCACCAGGCGTAGTCCTCGTCGCTCACCTTCGGCCCCAGGTAGAAGCCGCGTACCACCGGCCAGACGATGTCGTAGCCCTGCTCCTTGGCGGTAGGGATGTCTTTCATCTCTGGCTCGTCCAGGCGGTTTTCGGAGAACACCGCGAGGATGCGCATGTTGCCGCTCTGGATGTGCGGCATGGAGTCGGAGATGTCGGTGGAGCCGACCTGGATGTGCCCGCCCAGCAATGCAGTGGCAATTTCACCGCCGCCTTCCAGGGCCACGTAACGCAGGTCACGCGGGTTGATGCCGGCGGCCTTGGCGATCAGTGCGGTTTGCATCCAGTCTTGGCTGCCGACCGTGCCACCGGAGCCGATCACAACCTTGCTCGGGTCTTTCTTCAGGGCAGCAACCAGGTCGTCGAGGGTTTTGTAGGGCGAATCGCTCTTCACGGCGATGGCACCGTAGCTGGTGCCGACGGCTGCCAACCACTTGACCGCGTTCTCGTCGAAGCGGCCGAACTTGCCTTGGGCCAGGTTCAGCAGCGAGCCACTGGACCACGCCACCAGAGTGCCGGCATCCCCTGGGCGCTGGGCCACCACGGCGTTGTAGGCCACCGCGCCGACGCCGCCGGGCATGTAGGTGACACGCATGGGCTTGCTGAGGATTTTCTCCTGCACCAGGGCGCTCTGCACCAGTTTGCAGGTCAGGTCGAAGCCACCGCCGGGCGAGGCAGGGGCGATGCATTCAGGGCGTTTCGGTTCGGCAGCGAGGGCGTTGCCGGCCAGCAGCAGGCAGCCGGTAGCGAGGACGAGGCGGCGCAGTGAAAAGGTCATCGTCAATCTCCGTGAGCGTTGTTGTTATTGGGTTACCACAGGGCCACGCTGTAGCTCACCAGCAGCCGCACTTCGTCGGCGTCGCGGGCAAAATTCGAGCGGAAGGTGGCGTTGCGCAAGCGCACGGCGACGTTTTTCAACGGGCCGCTTTGTACCACGTACTTGAACTCGGTGTTGCGTTCCCACTCCTTGCCCTCGCTGCCATCGGCGCGGCTGACGTTGTCGCCGCTGATGTAACGGGTCATGAAGGTCAGGCCAGGGATACCCAGGGCCGCGAAGTTGTAGTCGTAGCGCATCTGCCAGGAGTGCTCGTCGGCACCGGCGAAGTCGTTGATCTGCACGAAGTTGACCAGGTACGGGTCGGCGCCATCGATGTAGGGGAAGGCGCTGTCGCCGGACAGGTGCTGGTAGGCGGCACTGACCTTGTGCCCGCCCAGGGCGTAGCTGAGCATGCCGTTGACGGTGGTGTTGTCGATGTTGCCGGCCTTGGCGGCGCCGGCATCGTCACTCACGGCAAGGCGCAGGTCAGCGCCCAAGGTGCCCGGCCCCCACGGCTGGGTGGCGACCATGCCGAGGAAGTGCTGGCGGTAGATGTCGTCGAGTTGGGCGAAGTGGTAGCTGCCGGTGATGCGATCGGTGAACTGGTAGTCCAGGCCCGCGAGGTCGAGGTTGTCGGCGGTGAAGGTGCCACCGAAGCGGCCGTTCTTGTTGTTGAGGGCCAGGTCTTCCCAGTTGGTGTCGTTGCGGTCCTTGGCCTTTTCCAGACGCCCGCCGGTGAAGGTCAGGTGGCTGATTTCTTTCGAGGTGAGCAAGCCGCCTTCGAAGGTTTGCGGCAGGATGCGCCCGTCGTTGGGCTGCAGGGTCGGCAGCTCGGGGATCAGCGTGCCGATCTTCAATTCGGTCTTGGAGACTTTGACCTTGCCGGTCAGGCCGAGCTTGGAGTATTCGTCGGCGGCCTTGCCGTCGTCATGGGTCGGCAGCAGGCCGGTGTCGGTGCGGTCGGGGCTGGAGTCGAGCTTGATGCCCAGCATGCCCAGCGCATCCAGGCCAAAGCCTACAGTGCCGTCGGTGTAGCCGGACTCGAAGTTGAGCATGAAACCCTGGGCCCATTCGTCGCGCTTGGATTGCTGCGCGCTGGTGCCGTCGCGAAAGTCGCGGTTGAAGTACATGTTGCGGGTTTCGAAGGTCGCCGTGCTGTCTTCGAAGAAGGCGGCCTGGCTCATGGGCGCGACACCGGCGAGCGCAAGGGCGCTGGCGATGGCAGAAGGGCGTGCGGCAAAGGAACGGGTAGGCACGAATGCCTGCGGCTGCGATGACAGCATCGTCGATGACTCCGTTTATTGTTCTTATTCGTTGCACCTTGCTGGTGCTTTTTTCGGCGCGTGGGGCGACCGTGGTGCGATGCTAGGTAACGAACCTTTCGCTAACCTTTCAGCGTGAAAGGTTTGTCAGAAGGGGCTTCACAGGCCGGTCGACAGCGGTACACTCCGCGCCACCGCCCCACCCGAGCAGGGAGAATCCGATGCGTGTGCTGCTGGTCGAAGACCACCTGCAACTGGCCGAAAGCGTGGCCCAGGCCTTGAAAAGTCACGGCCTGACCGTGGATGTACTGCATGACGGCGTGGCTGCCGACCTGGCCCTGGCCAGTGAGGAATATGCCGTTGCCGTGCTCGATGTTGGCTTGCCGCGCATGGATGGCTTCGAAGTGCTGGCGCGTTTGCGTGGCCGCGGCAAGACCCTGCCGGTGCTGATGCTGACCGCGCGCAGTGACGTCAAGGACCGGGTCCACGGGCTGAACCTGGGGGCTGACGATTACCTGGCCAAGCCGTTCGAACTGACTGAGCTGGAAGCCCGGGTCAAGGCCTTGCTGCGCCGCAGCGTGCTAGGTGGCGAACGCCAGCAGCGTTGCGGGCCGTTGGTGTACGACCTGGATACCCGGCGCTTCAGCCTGGGCGAGGACAACCTGACCCTGACCTCGCGTGAACAGAGCGTGCTTGAAGCGCTGATCGCCCGCCCAGGCCGGGTGATGAGCAAGGAGCAACTGGCCGCCCAGGTGTTTGGCCTGGACGAAGAAGCCAGCCCCGACGCCATCGAAATCTACATCCACCGCCTGCGCAAGAAGCTCGACGGCCACCCGGTGGCGATTGTCACCTTCCGTGGCCTGGGGTATCTGCTCGAGCATCGCGATGCGTGACAACGGCAGCTTGCGCGGGCGGCTGCTGGGCAACCTGGCACTGTTGCTGGTGGTGTTGATGCTGGCCAGCGGCCTGAGCGCCTACTGGAACGGCCGTGAAGCCGCCGACACGGCGTACGACCGGACCTTGCTGGCCTCGGCACGGACCATCGCCGCGGGCTTGTCGCAACGCGACGGCTCGTTGAGCGCGGACGTGCCCTATGTGGCCCTGGATACCTTCGCCTACGACAGTGCCGGGCGTATCTACTACCAGGTGCTGGACATCAAGCAGCGCTTGATTTCGGGCTACGAGAACCTGCCAGCGCCGCCGCCTGGCACGCCGCGCACCGACGACTACCCGGCGCTGGCGCGGTTCTACAACGCGACGTACCTCGGCCAGGACGTGCGCGTGGTCAGCCTGCTCAAGCCGGTCAGCGAGCCGAACATGAACGGCATGGCGGAAATTCGCGTGGCCGAGACCGAAGAAGCGCGGGTGCGCATGGCGCGCGGGCTGATGGCCGATACCCTGCTGCGCCTTGGAATGCTGGCACTGGGCGCTTTGGTGATGGTGTGGTTTGCGGTCAGTGCCGCGCTACGCCCGCTGGAGCGCCTGCGCACCGCCGTGGAAGAGCGCCAACCCGATGACCTGCGGGCTTTGCCGGTGGTGCAGGTGCAGCGCGAACTGGGCCCACTGGTGCGGGCCTTGAACCACTTTACCGAGCGCTTGCGCGGGCAGTTCGAGCGCCAAGCCCAGTTCATCGCCGACGCCGCCCACGAGTTGCGCACGCCCTTGGCGGCGCTCAAGGCGCGGGTCGAGTTGGGCTTGCGTTCATCCGAGCCGCAGGAGTGGCGGCAGACGTTGGAATCAGCCGCTCAAGGCACCGACCGCTTGACCCACCTGGCCAACCAACTGTTGTCATTGGCACGGGTCGAGAATGGCGCCCGGGCAATCGCCGAAGGTGGCGCGCAGCGCCTGGACCTCAGCCAGTTGGCCCGCGAACTGGGCATGGCCATGGCGCCCTTGGCGCATAACCGTGGCGTGGCATTGGCCCTGGAGGCCGAGGCGCCCGTGTGGCTCAAGGGTGAGCCGACCTTGCTCAACGAACTGCTGAGCAACCTGGTGGATAACGCCTTGGCGCATACCCCGGCCGGTGGCAACGTGATTTTGCGGGTGCTGGCGCCGGCGGTGCTGGAGGTCGAGGATGACGGCCCGGGTATTCCCGAGGATGAGCGCGAACGGGTGTTCGAGCGCTTCTACCGCCGCAGTGCTCAAGGCAGTGGGCTGGGGTTGGCGATTGTCGGCGAGATCTGCCGCGCGCACCTGGCGCAGATCAGCCTGCACGATGGCGAGAAGGGCGGCTTGCGGGTGCGGGTGAGTTTTATCGCTGACTAGGGTTTCATTTCCATTGGCCCGTCGGCACTGTAGGAGCAGCCTTGTGCTGCGAAAGGGCCAGTGACTGCAGCGAAGATTTGCTGTGCTGTTACCGGCCTCTTCGCAGCACAAGGCTGCTCCTACCTGAATCGTGCAGGAGGGGAGGTGTCGCGGGCTTTTGGCGGCCTAGCGCAACAGGCTCCGCGCCTCAAGCAGCTCTTCGACTTCCAGTTCGGTGCCGAACGGCAGCCCCAGGTGTCGGTACGCCGGCAACGCGGCCAGTGGCCGGCTACGCCCACGTTGGCTGATGCAGCGGGCGATCTGCACGACGTCGATATAGTCGACCTTGTCCGTCTGCCGGTCGAGGTCCTGAACCTGGCTCGGCAGGTTGACCAATTGCTCGGGAAACTCCCACGCCTTGAGGATCTTGTCACCCAGCACGGGCTGGATCTGCTCGATCACGTAGTGCAGGCAGACCGGGTCGGACAGCAGCTCGTTATGTTCTTCGGCGTAAATCAGCACCGGCAGGGCACCGATCTGGTTGACCAGCCCACCGAGGGTCGCCTGGTCGGGTTTGAGGTGGGTGAAACGGCGGCAGATTTCGTAGCTGATGCCTGCCACTTCCAGGCTGTTGACCCAGATATCGCGCAGCTTTTGCTCAACAGCCGGCGAGCGGGCATGAAAGATCTGTTCGATCACGAGGCCGATGGCCAGGTTGCAGCTGTAGTTGATGCCTAGGCGAGTAATTGCGGTATGCAGGTCAGTGACCTCTACCGCAGCGCGCAACAGTGGGCTGTTGACGACTTTGATCAGGCGCGCCGAGAGGGCCGCGTCGCGACCGATCACCTTGCTCAGGGCCGACACGCTGATCTCGCTATCCTCGGCGGCCTCGCGGATGCTCAAGGCAACCTCGGGCAGGGTCGGCAGGACCAGGTCATCCTTTTCGATGGCATCGAGCAACTGTGCTTGAACCATCTCGGCCAGCTTGTTCATGGACTTCTCTACCGCAGTGGTGGTGCGGCCCCGTCACGCGGACGGGGCAGGCTGGTCAGCGCTGGATTTCCCGGTCGCGGTCCAGTTCGTAGGGCAGGCTCAGCACGTGCAGGCGTGGCCCTTCCAGGCTGCCCAGGTGCAGGTTGTCATCGGCCACCGCATCGGCGCTGAGCACCGCGAGCAACTCGCAACCGGTACCGGTATTGGCCGCTATCACCACTTCACCGACCGACGAGCCATGGGTGGGCGAGAAAATCTCGGCACCTGGCGCGGGGATGTCCTGTTGATCGAGCGCCAGGCGATACTGACGGCGCTTGAGCTTGCCCAGGTACTGCATGCGGGCAACGATTTCCTGGCCGGTGTAGCAGCCCTTCTTGAAGCTGACGCCGTCCACGGCCTGCAGGTTGATCATCTGCGGGATGAACAGCTCGCGGGTAGGGCCCATGACTTGGCCAATACCTGCGCGGATCTGGCCCAGCAGCCAGTCGTTGAGGCTGCCTTCAGGCAGGCTGGCGGCGAGTGCCGCGCCTACGTTGGCGGCCTGCTCGGCAGGTACCCACAGCTCGACACGGCCTGCGGACACGGCGATGGCGATCAGGCCCTCGTGGCGCACGGTGGCGCTTGCTTCGACCGGCGGCGTCAAGCCCAAGGCTTGCAGTGCCGCCTCGCCGCCCTGCAGGCCAAAGCGCGCCCAGGCGGCGCTCTCGTCGCTGAGGGTGGCCTTGGAGAACACGGCGTACTTCTTGAGGTCGGCCAATTGGGCATCGAGCAGCTCACTGGCCATGGCCAGCAGGTAGCCATTGCCTTCGGGCACGATGCGGAAACTCGATTGCATGCGCCCTTTGACCATGCAGCGGGCACCGAGGCTGGCATGTTCCTGGCTGAGGTAGTTGATGTTGCAGGTCAGCTGGCCCTGCAGGAACTTGCCTGCGTCGGAGCCGCGGACGGCGAGGATGCCCTCGTGGGACAGGGGGCTGAAGAAAGCGGAATCGGCCATGGGTCATCGCGGTGGCTAAAGACTGGCGGCCATCATAGAACGCCAGTAACAAAATAGGTAGGTGACTAGACCAACGCCCTGTGCCGCTTCGCTCGCCTGGCTGTATACTGGCGGGCCATTCGAGGAGGGCCCCATGGTCGAACAAACTGAACTCAACCGGCTTTTCTGGCACAGCCGCCGCGGCATGCTGGAACTGGACGTACTGTTGGTGCCTTTCACCCAGGAAGTCTACGCCACCCTCAACGAAGCCGACCGCGAACTCTATGTACGCCTGTTGAGCTGCGAAGATCAGGACATGTTCGGCTGGTTCATGGAGCGCACCGAGTCTGAAGACCCGGAGCTGCAGCGCATGGTCCGCATCATCCTGGACCGTGTCCAGCCCAAGTGAGTTTTTCGAAAGCCGTTGGCAAGGCTCGTGCCTGCTGCTAACGGCCTACCTGAGTTGCCAGGTGCTGGCGCTGTTCACTGTATGGGTGAGCGCGTTGCCCTGGTGGCTGTCCCTGGCGGCCACTGCCGCGTCTGTCGCCCACGCCTGCTGGGCCATCCCCCGACGCATTTTGCTCACGCATCCGCATGCGGTTACCGGGCTGCGCCGAGACCTGCTTGGTTGGCGGGTATTCAGCCGCGCCCAGGGTTGGCAGCCGGTGCGTTTGTGCCGGGACAGCGTTGCGTTGCCGGGGATGGTGGTCGTGCGGTTTGTGCGGGAGGGGCGTTGGCTGGGGGAGGGGCAGTGCGTTCCCAGGGATGCCCTCGGGGCTGATGAGCATCGGCGGTTGCGGGTAAGGCTGAAGTTCAGCCGGCGGCGCTGGGCTGAGGTGGGAGCGATTCAGGGCTGATAGGTTTTCACCGTGGCAGGTTCAGTGCCTGTGAGATCGAGCGCCGCCCGCGCGGCGCTTCGCAGCACAAGGCTGCTCCCACATCTGTTTCGGGCCAATTATTCCTGAGGCATTGGCGCGCGGCCCCTTGGCGCCTGACACGATATCGAGTCGAACAAACAAGGCGGTCGCGCGCCTCTCTCACAGGCTTTACTGGCCCGAAACAGATGTGGGAGCAGCCTTGTGCTGCGAAGCGCCGCGCGGGCGGCGCTCGATCTCACAGGCGCTGCAGCTTTCAGACCAGACCGCTGCAGCTTTCAGACCGGGCTGAGGATGGTGTCTTTAGCCTCGTCCAGCATCCCCGGATAATCCAGCGTGTAATGCAACCCGCGGCTTTCCTTGCGCTGCATCGCCGAACGAATCATCAGTTCCGCCACCTGAGCGAGGTTGCGCAGCTCGATCAGGTCGCGGCTGACCTTGTAGTTGCTGTAGAACTCGTCGATTTCGTCGAGCAGCAGGCGGATGCGGTGTTCGGCGCGCTGTAGGCGCTTGCTGGTGCGCACGATGCCGACATAGTCCCACATGAAGCGCCGCAGCTCGTCCCAGTTGTGCGCGATGATCACATCCTCGTCCGAGTCCGTTACCTGGCTGGCATCCCAGCCGGGCAGGGCTTTGGGCATGTCGACCTGTTCCAGGTGCGCCTGGATGTCGGCGGCAGCGGCGCGGCCATAGACAAAGCATTCGAGCAGCGAGTTGCTGGCCATGCGGTTGGCGCCATGCAGGCCGGTAAAGCTGGTCTCACCGATGGCATACAGCCCGGGCACGTCGGTATGCCCGCGGTCGTCCACCACTACACCGCCGCAGGTGTAGTGGGCTGCAGGGACTACCGGGATCGGCTGGCGGGTGATGTCGATGCCGAAGGCCAGGCAGCGTTCGTAAACGGTGGGGAAGTGGCCTTTGATGAAATCGGCCGGCTTGTGGGTGATGTCCAGGTACACGCAGTCCACACCCAGGCGCTTCATCTCGTGGTCGATGGCGCGGGCCACGATGTCACGCGGGGCCAGTTCTTCGCGGGGGTCGAAGCGTGGCATGAAGCGCTCGCCGTTGGGCAGGCGCAACAGGGCGCCTTCACCGCGCAGGGCCTCGGTAATCAGGAAGCTCTTGGCTTGGGGGTGGTACAGGCAGGTTGGGTGGAACTGGTTGAACTCAAGGTTGGCCACCCGGCAGCCCGCGCGCCAGGCCATGGCGATACCGTCGCCGCAGGCACCGTCCGGGTTACTGGTATACAGGTAGACCTTGGCCGCGCCACCGGTGGCGAGCACGGTGAAGCGCGCCCCGTAGGTGTCCACTTCGCCGCTATTGCGGTTTAGCACGTAGGCACCCAGGCAGCGCTCGCCGGGCAGGCCCAGGCGGCGCTCGGTGATCAGGTCGACCGCCACGCGCTGCTCCAGCAGCTGGATGTTCGGGCGTAGGCGGGCCTGGGCCAGCAAGGTGGTGAAGATCGCGGCGCCTGTGGCATCGGCGGCGTGGATGATGCGCCGGTGGCTGTGGCCACCTTCGCGGGTCAGGTGGAACTCGAAGCCCCCATCGTCGACCCCGTGCTGTTCATCCCGGGTAAAGGGCACGCCTTGCTCGATCAACCACTGGATGGCTTCGCGGCTGTGCTCGACGGTGAAGCGCACGGCATCTTCATGGCACAGGCCGCCGCCGGCATTGAGGGTGTCCTCGACATGCGACTGTACAGTGTCGGTGTCGTCCAGCACGGCGGCAACACCGCCCTGGGCCCAATAGGTCGAGCCATTGGCCAGGTCGCCTTTGCTGAGCACGGCGATACGCAGGTGGCTGGGGAGGTTCAGTGCCAGGCTGAGACCGGCGGCGCCGCTGCCGATCACCAGGACATCATGTTGGAATTGTTGGCTCATGTCGGGACACTAGTAATCTACGGAAGGGGCACGGCACAATAGTCACGCGCCGATGGCATTGTGAAACTATCGTTAAACCAGGCCGGGTTGCCTTTATAGCAGCCCCGGGTGGCCAATTTCCATGCCACTTGCCAGGAAGCAGCGACCTTGTGGGAACTTTCCGACAGCTACGGAAATCCTATGAAGGCTGCCCGCACGCCACAAATGTCGCGGCGACGCACGGCGGCAGCTCTATTCGGGCTGACACCTGCGTATTCGAAACCTGATTATTGACGTTGCCGGCCGTGACCGCGCCGCGTCTTCCGTGCGAGCCGACCAAGGGCTGCAGGAAACTTGCTTGGAGGGGAGAACTTTTGCGCAAAGCCCGAGTCTATGTTTGCAAGCCTGAACGATGGCTGTTGCAACGCTCCTTCGAGTCTACCGAGGAGTGTTCATGCTAACCCAGGAAGAGGATCAGCAGCTTGTCGAGCGCGTGCAGCGCGGTGACAGGCGAGCTTTCGATCTGTTGGTGCTGAAGTATCAGCACAAGATTCTCGGGTTGATCGTGCGGTTCGTTCACGATACCCACGAGGCCCAGGATGTAGCACAGGAAGCCTTTATCAAGGCCTACCGTGCGCTTGGCAATTTTCGCGGAGACAGTGCGTTTTATACCTGGCTGTACCGCATCGCCATCAACACGGCGAAGAACTACCTGGTGTCCCGTGGAAGACGGCCACCAGACAGTGATGTGAGCTCCGAGGATGCGGAGTTTTACGACGGCGATCATGGTCTCAAGGATCTCGAGTCCCCAGAGCGCTCGTTGTTGCGGGATGAAATCGAAGGCACGGTCCATCGCACCATCCAGCAACTGCCCGAGGACCTGCGCACGGCATTGACCCTGCGCGAGTTCGACGGATTGAGTTATGAAGACATTGCCAGTGTCATGCAATGTCCGGTGGGTACCGTGCGCTCTCGAATCTTCCGCGCTCGGGAGGCCATAGATAAAGCCCTGCAGCCGTTGTTGCAGGAAACCTGAGACAGCGGCTACAGCCAAGAGAGGAACCGCCATGAGTCGTGAAGCGTTGCAGGAATCGCTGTCCGCGGTAATGGATAACGAAGCGGACGAACTGGAATTACGTCGGGTACTGAGTGCCGTCGACGATGCCGAAACCCGTGCCACCTGGTCGCGTTACCAGGTCGCTCGCGCAGCGATGCACAAGGAACTGCTGCTGCCCAACCTCGATATCGCCTCGGCGGTGTCGGCAGCGTTGGCTGACGAAGCGGTACCGGCCAAGGTCAATAAAGGCCCATGGCGCAGCGTCGCTCGCCTGGCAGTCGCTGCCTCGGTGACGGTTGCCGTGCTGGCGGGTGTGCGCATGTACAACCAGGACGAAATCACCGGTGCAGAGCTTGCCTCCCAGCAACCTGCGCAGCAGGGGCTGAGCGTGCCACAAACTCAAGGCCCGGCGGTATTGGCAGGCTATAGTGAAAGCAGTGAGCAACCGACCGGGCCGATGGCCAACGGTGTGCTGCAGAACCAGGCCGGCTGGGATCAGCGTCTGCCAGGCTACCTGCGCCAGCACGCCCAGGAATCTGCGCTCAAGGGCAGCGAAACCGCGTTGCCGTATGCCCGCGCCGCCAGCCTGGATAACCCCGCTAAGTAAGGAGGATCATGCGCGCGCTACCTCTCCTGTCGCTGCTGATAGGCAGCTGCATGACGGTGCCAGCGTTGGCGGCCAACTCTTCGCCCGAGGCGAATGAGTGGCTGAACAAGCTGGCACAGGCCGAGCAAAAGCAAAGCTACCAAGGCTCTTTCGTCTACGAGCGTAACGGCAGCTTTTCTTCCCACGATATCTGGCACAGGGTTGAGGACGGCAAGGTCAGCGAGCGGCTGCTGCAGCTCGATGGCACTGCCCAGGAAATCGTGCGCGTGGATGGCAAGGTTGCGTGCGTCAGTGGTGCCTTGGTTAACGGCGTTACGACGCCGCCCGATGCGGCGCCGCGTGCGCTGGACCCCCTCAAGTTGATGGGCTGGTACGATCTGGCTGTGGCGGGCAAGTCACGTGTCGCCGGGCGCGATGCGGTGATCGTCACCCTCACACCGCGCGACCAGCACCGTTATGCGTTCGAGTTGCACCTTGACCGCAGCACCGGCTTGCCGCTGCGCTCGTTGATGCTCAACGACAAGGGGCAATTGCTTGAGCGCTTCCAGATGACCCGCCTCGATACCGATGACCTGCCTACCGCGGATGACTTGCGCCCCAGTGCCGCTTGCAAACCGGTGGAGCGGGGCACCAGTACCGGCCAGGAAACCGTCGCCGGCTGGCGCTCGGACTGGCTGCCGCCGGGTTTTGAGCTGGTCAACAGCTCGGTGCGCCGCGACCCGTCCCGCAACAGCACGGTCAGCAGCCTGATGTATGACGATGGCCTGGCGCGCGTTTCGGTATTCCTCGAGCCAGTCAACGACAACTCAGGCACCGACACACGCGTGCAACTCGGGCCAACCGTGGCGGTATCGCGCCGCCTGAACACGCCGAAGGGCAAGGTCCTGGTCACTGTGGTAGGTGAAATACCCCTGGGTACTGCAGAGCGCATTGCGCTGTCGATGCGGCCTCAGGATGCCCAGGCGCGGCAATGATGGCGTGCGCTTTTCAGGTGGTTTCCGGCGTGAGAGACATGCTCCTGAAATGAAATTAAAGCATTGTCATTTGCAATCTTTCCGTAAATTTTCTATAGGTCAGGCTTCTTGGAGCCTGGCCTTTCCTGCTTGTGCAGGGGCCTTACGCTAACCACGCTCGTTGTGACGGGAGCCGTATGTCTATACCACGCTTGAAATCCTACCTATCGATGTTCGCCGCCGTGCTTATGCTCGGCCAGGTGCTCACCGCCCAGGCCGAGGAAGCCCTGCCAGACTTCACCACGTTGGTCGAGCAAGCCTCGCCGGCCGTGGTCAACATCAGTACCAAGCAGAAGCTGCCGGACCGCCGCATCGCCGCAGGGCAGATGCCGGACCTCGAAGGCCTGCCGCCGATGTTCCGCGAATTCTTCGAGCGCAACATGCCGCAACAGCCCCGCTCGCCGCGCGGTGATCGTCAGCGTGAAGCCCAGTCGCTGGGCTCGGGGTTCATCATTTCCAGCGATGGCTACGTACTGACCAACAACCATGTGGTGGCCGACGCCGACGAGATCATCGTCCGCCTGTCGGACCGCAGCGAGCTGCAAGCCAAGCTGGTCGGCACCGACCCACGCACCGATGTCGCGCTGCTCAAGGTCGAAGGCAAGAACCTGCCGACCGTCAAGCTGGGCGACTCCGAGAAGCTCAAAGTGGGTGAGTGGGTGCTGGCCATCGGTTCGCCGTTCGGCTTCGACCATTCGGTGACCAAAGGTATCGTCAGTGCCAAGGGCCGTACCCTGCCTAACGACACCTACGTGCCGTTCATCCAGACTGACGTTGCCATCAACCCGGGTAACTCCGGCGGCCCGCTGTTCAACATGCAGGGCGAGGTCGTGGGTATCAACTCGCAGATCTTCACCCGCTCGGGCGGCTTCATGGGCCTGTCGTTCGCGATCCCGATCGATGTGGCGATCGACGTATCCAACCAGCTGAAAAAAGACGGCAAGGTCAGCCGTGGCTGGCTGGGCGTGGTGATTCAGGAGGTCAACAAGGACCTGGCTGAGTCCTTCGGCCTGGACAAACCGGCCGGTGCCCTGGTGGCCCAAGTGCTGGAAGATGGCCCAGCCGCCAAAGGTGGCCTGCAGGTGGGTGACGTGATCCTGAGCATGAACGGCCAGCCGATCGTCATGTCGGCCGACTTGCCGCACCTGGTCGGCAGCCTCAAGGACGGCGACAAGGCCAAGCTCGAGATCATCCGCAACGGCAAGCGCCAGAACCTGGACGTCAGCGTCGGTGCGCTGCCGGACGATGACGCTGACATCGGTACGGGTACCGGTGCAGATGGCAGTGCCGAGCGCAGCAGCAACCGTCTGGGTGTTTCGGTCGCTGATCTCAGCGCCGAGCAGAAGAAAGCCCTCGAACTCAAGGGTGGCGTGGTCATCAAGGAAGTCCAGGATGGCCCGGCCGCATTGATCGGCCTGCGTCCAGGTGACGTCATCAGCCACCTGAACAACCAGGCCATTGGTTCGGCGAAGGAATTCACCGAGATCGCCAAGGACCTGCCGAAGAACCGCTCGGTGTCCATGCGCGTGCTGCGCCAGGGGCGTGCGAGCTTTATCACCTTCAAGCTGGCTGAATAAGCGGGTCTTCAGGTAGGAAAAGGGGCAGCGTTGGCTGCCCTTTTTCGTGGAATCTACGGAGAAATGGGCTGGTCCGATCGCCGGCAAGCCGGCTCCCACAGGTGGGGTGGAGGTTTCAGGTAAGGCGCTGCGGCGTTACGAAGCGGCTTGCCAGCGACACTGTTGGCACAGACAGCCGATCAGGAATCTCCCATATCCCTGCTGCTTGAGGTACAATTCCCGGCTATTTTTCGGCGGGCGTCCCGGCTCGCAGCCTTTTCGAGTGTTGACCCGTGAGTGATTTGAGTCATATCCGCAATTTCTCCATCATCGCCCACATCGACCATGGCAAGTCGACGCTGGCCGACCGTTTCATCCAGATGTGCGGTGGCCTGTCTGCGCGCGAAATGGAAGCCCAGGTCCTCGACTCCATGGACCTGGAGCGCGAACGCGGGATCACCATCAAGGCCCACAGCGTCACGCTTCATTACAAGGCGCAAGACGGCAAGACCTACCAGCTGAACTTCATCGACACCCCCGGCCACGTCGACTTCACCTATGAAGTCTCGCGCTCGCTGGCCGCCTGTGAAGGCGCACTGTTGGTGGTGGACGCCGGTCAAGGCGTCGAAGCCCAGTCCGTGGCCAACTGCTACACCGCCATCGAGCAAGGCCTCGAGGTCATGCCGGTGTTGAACAAGATGGACCTGCCCCAGGCTGACCCGGACCGCGTCAAGGACGAGATCGAGAAGATCATCGGCATCGACGCTACCGACGCCGTGGCGTGCAGTGCCAAGAGCGGCATGGGCGTCGACGAGGTGCTCGAGCGCCTGGTGCACACCATCCCCGCGCCGGTAGGCGAAATCGACGCGCCGCTGCAGGCGCTGATCATCGACTCCTGGTTCGACAACTACCTGGGCGTTGTCTCGCTGGTGCGCGTGCGCCAGGGCCGCGTCAAGAAAGGCGACAAGATCCTGGTCAAGTCCACCGGCAAGGTGCACCTGGTCGACAGCGTCGGCGTCTTCACCCCGAAACACACCCAGACCGCCGACCTCAAGGCCGGTGAAGTGGGCTTCATCATCGCCAGCATCAAAGACATTCACGGTGCACCGGTTGGTGACACCCTGACCCTGTCCTCGACCCCGGAAGTCGAAGTGCTGGCGGGCTTCAAGAAGATCCAGCCACAGGTCTACGCCGGCCTGTTCCCGGTCAGCTCGGACGATTTCGAGGACTTCCGCGACGCGCTGCAGAAGCTGACCCTCAACGACTCCTCGCTCCAGTACATGCCGGAAAGCTCCGACGCCCTGGGCTTCGGTTTCCGCTGCGGCTTCCTGGGCATGCTGCACATGGAGATCATCCAGGAGCGCCTGGAGCGTGAGTACGACCTGGACCTGATCACCACTGCGCCTAGCGTGATCTACGAGCTCGAACTGAAAACCGGCGAAACCATCATCGTCGACAACCCGTCGAAGCTGCCGGATGTTTCGGCCGTCACCGACTTCCGCGAGCCGATCGTCACCGCGACCATCCTGGTGCCGCAGGAGCACCTGGGTAACGTCATCACTCTGTGCATCGAGAAACGTGGCGTTCAGCGCGACATGCAGTTCCTCGGCAGCCAGGTTCAGGTGCGTTACGACATGCCGATGAACGAGGTGGTACTGGACTTCTTCGACCGCCTCAAGTCGACCAGTCGCGGTTACGCCTCGCTGGACTATCATTTCGATCGCTACCAGTCGGCCAACCTGGTCAAACTGGATGTACTGATCAACGGCGACAAGGTCGATGCCCTGGCGTTGATCGTGCACCGCGACAACGCGGCCTACAAAGGTCGTGCGTTGACCGAGAAGATGAAGGAGCTGATCCCTCGGCAGATGTTCGATGTGGCGATCCAGGCAGCTATCGGCGGCCAGATCATCGCGCGGACAACCGTCAAGGCGCTCAGAAAGAACGTACTGGCCAAGTGCTACGGTGGTGACGTCAGCCGTAAGAAGAAACTGCTGGAGAAGCAGAAGGCCGGTAAGAAACGCATGAAGCAAGTGGGCAACGTGGAGATTCCACAAGAGGCCTTCCTTGCTGTGCTCAGGTTGGATAGCTAGGTCCTATGTCGCTAAATTTCCCGCTGTTGCTAGTCATCGCCGTAGCTGTCTGCGGCCTGTTGGGCTTGATCGACCTGCTGTTCCTGGCCCCGCGCCGGCGAGCGGCAATCGCCAACTATCAGGGGCGCGTCAATCCGCCCGAGATGGCGGTGGTCGAGCGCCTGAACAAGGAGCCGCTGCTGGTCGAATACGGCAAGTCGTTCTTCCCGGTGCTGTTCATCGTGCTGGTACTGCGCTCGTTTTTGGTCGAGCCGTTCCAGATCCCTTCGGGGTCGATGAAACCGACCCTGGAAGTGGGCGACTTCATCCTGGTGAACAAGTTCTCCTATGGCATTCGCCTGCCGGTGATCGACAAGAAGGTCATCGAGGTGGGTGACCCGCAACGCGGCGATGTGATGGTGTTCCGCTATCCGAGCGACCCGAACGTCAACTACATCAAGCGTGTCGTTGGCCTGCCGGGCGACCAGATCCGCTACACCAACGACAAGCGGCTGTACGTCAATGGCCAACCCATTGCCGAACAACTGGTGGGCACCGAACCGGGCACCTTGGGCAGCGCCGAGCTGTACAAAGAGAAGCTGGGCGAGGCCGAGCACCTGATCCGCAAGGAGATGAGCCGTTACCGCATGCCGCCGGACCAGCAATGGACCGTACCGGCTGGCCATTACTTCATGATGGGCGACAACCGCGACAACTCCAACGATAGCCGTTACTGGGATGACCCGAACATTCCCAAGGAACTGCACGGCATGGTTCCGGACCGGAACATTGTCGGCAAGGCCTTCGCGGTCTGGATGAGCTGGCCAGAGCCCAAGCTCAGCCATATGCCCAACCTGTCGCGGGTCGGCCTGATCCATTGATACCCTTCGGCGCTGTCCAGCAGACAGCGCCGAATGCATTTCTGACATAGGCTGTGTTCTCAGGGATCGAGAGTTTCGCCGCGTACAGCGGCGGGCCACAGCCAAACAGTCTTTCAGGATGTTGATTTGAACAACGCGTTGAACAACGAACGGGTGGCCGCATGAGTGCTTCCCTCGCCGCACTGGAGCGAAAGCTCGGTTACACCTTCAAGAACCAGGACCAGATGCTTCTGGCCCTGACCCATCGCAGCTACGCCGGGCGCAATAACGAACGCCTGGAGTTTCTGGGCGACGCCATTCTCAACTTCGTGGCCGGTGAGGCGCTGTTCGAGCGCTTCCCGCAGGCCCGTGAAGGCCAGTTGTCGCGCTTGCGTGCGCGTCTGGTCAAGGGTGAGACCCTGGCCCGCCTGGCGCGAGGCTTTGATCTGGGCGAGTACCTACGACTGGGTTCGGGTGAGCTGAAAAGCGGCGGTTTCCGCCGCGAATCGATCCTGGCCGATGCCCTGGAGGCGCTGATTGGCGCCATCTACCTGGACGCGGACATGCAGACCGCCCGGGAGCGTATCCTGGCCTGGCTGGCCGATGAATTCGAAAGCCTGACCCTGGTCGACACCAACAAGGACCCCAAGACCCGCCTGCAAGAGTTCTTGCAGTCGCGCAGCTGTGAGCTGCCGCGCTACGAGGTGGTGGATATCCAGGGCGAACCGCACTGCCGTACCTTCTTCGTCGAATGCGAAGTGGTGCTGCTGAACAACAAGAGCCGTGGTCAGGGTGTGAGCCGGCGTATCGCTGAGCAAGTCGCCGCTGCGGCTGCATTGATCGCCCTGGGCGTGGAGAATGGCAATGACTGATAACAACCCGACTCGCTGCGGCTACGTGGCCATTGTCGGCCGCCCCAACGTGGGCAAGTCGACCTTGCTCAACCACATCCTCGGGCAGAAGCTGGCGATCACCTCGCGCAAGCCGCAGACCACCCGCCACAACATGCTCGGCATCAAGACCGAGGGTGATGTGCAGGCGATCTACGTCGACACGCCGGGTATGCACAAGGCCAACGACAAGGCCCTGAACCGTTACATGAACCGTAACGCTTCGGCAGCCCTGAAAGACGTCGACGTGGTGATCTTCGTGGTTGACCGTACCCGCTGGACCGACGAGGACCAGTTGGTGCTCGAGCGCGTCCAGTACGTCAGCGGCCCGGTCATCCTGGCGGTCAACAAGACCGACCGCCTGGAAGAAAAAGCCGACCTGATTCCGCACCTGCAATGGCTGCAGGAGCAACTGCCGAACGCGGAAGTGGTACCGATCTCCGCGCAACAGGGGCATAACCTCGAGGCGCTGGAAGGCCTGATCGCCAAGCACCTGCCGGAGAACGAGCACTTCTTCCCGGAAGACCAGATCACCGACCGCAGCAGCCGTTTCCTGGCCGCTGAACTGGTGCGCGAGAAGATCATGCGCCAGCTGGGTGCGGAGCTGCCGTACCAGATCACCGTAGAGATCGAAGAGTTCAAGCAGCAAGGGCACGTGTTGCACATCCATGCGCTGATCCTGGTCGAACGCGATGGCCAGAAGAAGATCATCATCGGTGACAAGGGCGAGCGTATCAAACGCATTGGCTCCGACGCGCGCAAGGACATGGAAGTGCTGTTCGACGCCAAGGTCATGCTCAACCTCTGGGTCAAGGTCAAAGGCGGTTGGTCCGACGATGAGCGCGCCCTGCGCTCGCTGGGCTACGGCGACCTGTAACCCCTGCTGTATGGGCTTGGGGCTGCCTTGCAGCCCATCGCCGGCAAGCCGGCTCCCACACAACCGCAGCGCTACCGAGCCCTGTAGGAGCCGGCTTGCCGGCGATGGGCCGCATAGCGGCCCGATTGGCCTTGGGACAAGTGATTGCCATGGAACAACCTGACGGCCAGCCGGCCTATGTGCTGCACAGTCGTGCCTACAAGGAAACCAGCGCACTGGTGGACTTCCTCACGCCGCAAGGCCGTGTGCGGGCCGTGTTGCGCCGTGCGCGGGGCAAAGGTGGCAGCCTGGTGCGGCCGTTCGTGCCGCTGGAAGTGGAGCTGCGCGGGCGCGGCGAGCTGAAGAATGTCGGCCGCCTGGAGACACTTGGCATCGCCGCCTGGTTGCACGGCGATGCGCTGTTCAGCGGGTTGTACCTCAACGAGCTGCTCATGCGTTTGCTGCCCGCCGAAGCCCCTCACCCTGCGCTGTTCGAGCACTACACCCTGACATTGCAGGCGCTGGCCGCCGGGCGCCCCCTGGAGCCGTTGCTGCGTTCTTTCGAATGGCGCCTGCTGGACGAGCTCGGTTATGCGTTTTCGTTGCAGCATGACGTGAACGACTTGCCGATCGCCGCCGATGGCCGCTACCGCTTGCGCGTGGATGCCGGGCTTGAGCGGGTCGAGTTGCTGCAGCCCGGGTTGTTCCTGGGGGGCGAGCTGTTGGCCCTGGCGCAAGCCGACTGGGAAGCCCCGGGGGCGCTGCTCGCAGCCAAGCGGTTGATGCGTCAGGCACTGGCCGTTCATCTGGGTGCCAAACCCCTGGTCAGCCGGGAACTGTTTCGCAAGCGTTGATCACGTCGTATGCTGTGGGGCTCAATCTTCAGGAGAGCCTTTCGTGACTCACAGCAACCGCATGCTTCTCGGCGTAAATATCGACCACGTGGCGACGCTGCGCCAGGCCCGGGGCACGCGTTACCCTGATCCGGTCAAGGCTGCCCTGGACGCCGAAGAAGCGGGTGCCGACGGCATCACCGTGCACCTGCGCGAAGACCGCCGGCACATTCAGGAGCGCGATGTGGTGGTGCTCAAGGATGTACTGCAGACCCGCATGAACTTCGAAATGGGCGTCACCGAAGAGATGATGGCCTTCGCTGAGAAGATCCGCCCGGCGCACATCTGCCTGGTACCCGAGACCCGTCAGGAACTGACCACCGAAGGCGGCCTGGACGTGGCTGGGCAAGAGGCACGGATCAAGGCAGCAGTCGAGCGCCTGGCCCGCACCGGTGCCGAAGTGTCGCTGTTCATTGACGCCGACGAGCGGCAGATCGAAGCGTCGCATCGCGTAGGCGCGCCGGCCATCGAGCTGCACACCGGCCGTTACGCCGATGCACAGACGCCGACTGAAGTCGCTGAAGAGCTCAAGCGCATCGCGGACGGTGTTGCGTTCGGGGTGGGCCAAGGGCTGATCGTCAATGCCGGCCATGGCCTGCATTACCACAACGTCGAGGCAGTCGCGGCGATCAAGGGTATCAATGAGCTGAACATCGGCCACGCGTTGGTGGCCCATGCGCTGTTCGTCGGCTTCAAGGCTGCGGTGGCGGAGATGAAGGCGTTGATCGTGGCGGCTTCGCGCTGATCGCAGGTTGACGGAACTGGCCTCATCGCCGGCAAGCCGGCTCCCACAGGTACAGCGCTAGCCTTGAAGCCTACGCAGTTGATGTGGGAGCAACTGTCTTGTGGTGCTTGTGCCGGCCTCATCGCTGGCAAGCCAGCTCCCACAGGTGCGGCGCTAGTTTTTGAGGCTACACAGTTCGGGTGGGAGCCGGCTTGCCGGCGATAAGGCCGTTACCAGCAGCCGGTCACTCGGCTCTGAACACCAGGGTAAACCGGGTCGGCCCTGCCGGGCTGCTCATCACCTCGACCCGCCCACCATGCAACTGCATGATCGACTTCACGATCGCCAGCCCCAGCCCGGTGCCCCCCTCAAGCCGTGAGCGCCCAGCGCCCACGCGATAGAAACGCTCGAACAACTGCGGCTGATGCTCTGCGGCAATCCCTACGCCCTCATTTTCCACCCAGACCCTGACATCGCTTGCGTGGCGCTCGATACCGAGGTCTATGCGCTTGCCTGCCGGCGCATGCCGAATGGCATTGCTCAACAGGTTCGACAACGCACGCTGGAACATCAGCCGATCACACAAGGCCGTGCCCCAGCCCTGAAGGTGAAGCTCGATGTCCTTGAGCTCCGCGCTGATGGCAAACAGCTCCACCACCTGTGCAGCCTCATCGGCCAGCGCCAGAGGCTTGAGCGCCACTTGCGCCTGAGGCTGGCTAACCTGGGCGAGAAACAGCATGTCGTTGATGATGCGGTTGAGCCGGGTGAGCTCTTCGATGCTGTCCTCCAGCACTTCCCGGTAGTTGGCGTTGTCGCGCTCGCGGCTGAGGGTGACCTGGGCCTTGCCCATCAGGTTGCTTAGCGGCGTGCGTAACTCATGGGCAAGGTCGTCGGAAAACTGCGACAACTGTTGCACGCCTTGGTCGAGCCGGTCGAGCATCACGTTGATGGCCCTGGCCAGCTCGCCCAGCTCTTGTGGCAGGCCACTGTCGGGCAGGCGGTGGCTGAGGTCCTGGGCCGAAACCTGGCCGGCCACCCGGCGAAAATGGCGCAAGGGTTTCAGGCTGCGTTGCACCAGCTTCCAGGCGCCGATGCCGATCAGTATCAACAGCAAGGGCAGGGCGATCAGGGTCGAGTGCAGGTAGGCTTGGAGCAGGGCGTTGTCGTCGGCGCGGTCGAGCGTCATCATCACCCGTACTGGTGTTTCGTCGCGCAAGCGCATCTGGCGTGTCGCTGTCAGCATTTGGTTACCGCGGCTGTCGTGCCATTCGTGAAACGTCAGCCGGGCGCCGGTCGCCAGCGCGCCCACGCTCGACTCCAGGGCTGGGCCCAGGCTGAGCAGGTGCGGGTGGCGGCCCTCGAGCGCGAGCACGCTGAGGCTGAGGTTGTCGTGCCCCATGACCAGGTCGAGCAGGGGGTGGGCGCGGCTGCCCAGGTCCTCGCTGCGCAGGTCGACACGCAGGTTATGTTCCACCTGCAACATCTTGCGCGCGAGGTCCTTGCGCGCGCGGCTGTCGAGCTCGTGGTCGAGCGCCAACACCGCCAGGCAGGCCAGCAGCAGCACCAGCAGGGCGCCCATCAGGGTCACGCTCAGGCCTAGGCGCAACGACAGGCTGGCAGTCTTCAATGGCGCGCCTCAAGCACATAGCCGACGCCGCGCAGGGTATGGATCAGCTTGTCTTCGAAGGGGTCGTCGATCTTCGCCCGCAGGCGCCGGATGGAAACCTCGACCACATTGGTGTCACAGTCGAAATTCATGTCCCAGACCAGCGAGATGATTTGCGTGCGCGACAGCACTTCACCGCTCTGGCGCATCAGCAGGTGCAGCAGGGAAAACTCCTTGGCGGTCAGGTCGATGCGCTTGGCGCCGCGCCAGGCGCGATGCCGGCCTGGGTCGAGTTCGAGGTCGGCGACGCGCAGGGTGGTGGGTTGCAGCGGCTGTTCATTGCGCCGCAGCAGGCTGCGGATGCGCGCCAGCAGCTCGGGGAATTCGAACGGCTTGAGCAGGTAGTCATCGGCGCCCAAGTCGAGGCCCTTGACCCGGTCTGCCAGGCGACCGTGGGCGGTGAGCATCATGATCCGCGTGGCGGATTCAGCGCGCAGCCGCTGGAGCACGCTCCAGCCGTCCAGCTCGGGCAAATTGACGTCGAGGATCACCAGGTCGTAGGCCTGTTGACGGGCCAGGTGCAGGCCGTCGATGCCGGTGTGGGCGCAGTCGACCACGTAGCCGTTCTCACGCAGCCCCTGCTGCAGGTAATCGGCGGTGCGCAGTTCGTCCTCGATGATCAGTAGACGCATGGTAGGGCTCGGTTGAATGAAAGACGGCGATTCTCGGCCCTGTAGTGGGAACAGGGTCAAGCGCCGGAATGTTACGCCATGCGGGCCCCGGACATCGCTGGATAACAGATTTGTAATCATGTCGCCATGTGCCGGACAGCTGCCGCCCAGCTTGCAGGACTGTAATGTCCGCCTCACCTTGGTGTTAGCTGGCGTGCCCCAGGATGGCCTCATCTGAACCACTCGATGAGGTAACCCTGATGAACCTGACTCGGTATGTGTTGTGGGTGCTACTGGCGCTGGGCAGCACCAGCGCGCTGGCGGAGGGCGGCGCAGAACGCTCGCGGCAGTTCTGGGAGGCGTTCCGCGAAGACCAGCAACGCCTGCATGGCCAGCCGGACCAGGCGCTGGCGGAACGCCAGCGCAAAACCCAGCAAGCCACCGAAAAACTGGTCAAGGACTGACTTCGACCTCCGCCTTTGCGTGCTCCCGCAACGACGGTTCGTTTGGCGCCCCAGGTGGGCGCCTGTTTTGCGTGTGCCAGGCGCAATGCCCGGTGCACCGCTGCAAATGGCGGAAAAACTGCCCGCTGCTGTGCCTCCTGTCGCTGCCTTAGCGTGGTCGGACCAAGCCTTCCCAGGGCTTGACTCGAGGAGACACGACCATGAGTACACAAACGGCTGAGTACGATCAGCTACAGGCGGATGCGGCAAAGACACCGGCCAAGCTGATCCAGGCCATGGCCGAGCGCGATGGTGAGGACGAAGGCGGGCTGACCCTCAGCCGCGAGCACATCATCACCCTCAATCGGTATGTCAATTTTGTCTTCGGCCTGCCGTCGACCCCCGACAACCTGCAGCGCTGGCTGGGCTACACGCAGATCGACGAACCCGAACTGGCCCCCGCCGGCATGACCACGCTGTTCGATGCGTTGCGTGGCCATGCGCGCAGTTGGGGGCCGCTTTCCGACAGCAACAAGAAGCTCGCCAGCGAACTGGCCTCCACGGCCGCGTCGATCAACGCTGCCGGGGAAACTATCGTCGATGAGTGCCGGCAGATTCGCGCGTTGGGCTCCGACATCAAGGCGTGGGACAAGGTCGTGCTGGGTACCCCGGTGAAACTGGACCGTGCCGACCAGCGGGCGGTTTCGTCGCTGGTCGATTACCTGCAGATCCTTCAGGAGGATGTGCAGCGCTACGCGGTGCGGGTCGCCACCGTGCGCGGCGAAACCGAGACGTTCCGCGATGCCGCGCGCTTCAAGTTGATCCCGGCGGTGAAACAGAAGGGGCAAGCGGTCGAGCGCACCAAGGGTGATGGTGAGGTGGAGCGCCTGCGCGTGAAGCTCAAGGAGCTGGACGACGAGATCGGTGCCTTGAGCAAAGAGTATGACCAGTACGTCAAGCAGGCGCTCAGCGGCCTGGCCGCAGGGCCGATCGGCGCGGTGATCACCGGCGGCATCTACGGGAGCAAGGCCGAGAAGGTTCGCAAGGAGCGCAAGCGTCGCCAGGCAGAGCGGCGTGCTACCAGCGAGCAACTGCGCGTGCGGGTGAATCTGGAAGGCCGCATGGAAGAGATGGCGACCTTCGTCGACGAGCTCGATACCCGCTTGCAGGACGTAGTGACTGCGGCGTCCCACCTGCAGACCGCCTGGGAAATCGTCGGTGCGTACATCGACGCGTCGATCGGCAAGCTCGAACAGATCTCCGACAACCGCGCCTTGGCCAGGTTTGTCATTTATTTCCGGCAGTTCCTGGCGCAGTGGATCCAGATCGAAAAGACCTCCCTGCAACTGACCCGCATTTTCGACGACGCCGCTTCGGCCCACTAACAGGTGAACGACCATGAATGACAATATCAGTGTGCTGCATACCCGTGCCAATCCGCCTGAATTGGGCAGCGTGTTGGGTGCAACGCGAAGCTTCACCGAAGCCTGGCAGCGCGGCGAGTTGAAATTTCAGCCGGTGATCCACGAGTCGCTGGAGCGCCACATGAAGCTGTTCATCAACTGCGCCGAGGTGATGGTGCGCAACGCCCAGCGCGTTGTCGCGGAGATCTCCAACGATCCACTGCGCGATATCCTCGACGCCCTGGAGGATGGCGACGATGAGGAGGTGCTGGCAATTGCTGGAGAAGTCGCCAACACGGTGAAGTTTCTGCTGGACACCCAGGTGGCCCACCTGGGCAAGGAACAGCAGGCGCTGGCCACCCTGGCAGCGCTGGCGTGGGCCCGCGACGAACAGCGGCTGCTCAAGCAACAGCAGGATCAGGCCAACCTGCACACCCAGGTAAGCGCCGAGCATGATCGCGAGAAGCACAACCAGTCGGCGATCGAGCAGGCCATTGCCACCCTGGAGGCCCAGGGCTTGCAGACCCGCTTCGGCGGTGTCGTACCTTCTGCGCAAGACCTGGCCAAACTGGCCGTACCTGGCGGCGAAGCCGCGGCGATGGCCGACGCCGTGAACACGGCAGTGGGGCAGCTGCAAACCCTGCTCGGCGATGTCGTCGAAGGCATGCGCTACGCCCAGTTGCAGCAGGAGCGGCGGGTTGCGCGCGAGCGGGTGGCGAACCTGGCGCGGCAAGTGCGCGAACTCGATCAGCGTCAGCAGGTGGTGAGCGCGCAACTGGCGGCACTGCTAACGATGCCGCGTTTGCACGAGCAACGCTCCGAGTGGGACGCCGGCATCAATGTCGTGCGCCAGGCCCTGGCCAACTTCGTGCCGCGAATAGGCACTGCGGCCCCGAGCAACGTTGCGCAGGTGCAAGCCCTGGACGACACCTTCAAGCAACTGCTGGCCTATCAGCGACAACTGCTCGAGCAGCACCGTCGCGGGCTGTAACGGCTCAGGCCGACCGTGCTCCTCGGGCGCGGTCGGCTGCGCCATATCCAAGTGGATGAGAGTCGAACAATGAATCCCCGGACATTGAGTTTCCAAGAGCAGCAACAAAAGGCGATTGTCCTGCCTGGCGCCTTGATTGGCGCCATGGACGACCGTGACGGACAGGGCCGGGCGGGCCTGATCCTGACCCGTGAATCACGCCAGACCCTCAGCGACTACAGCCTGCGCATGCTGACGCTGCCGGGCGATTGCACGCAGACCTTGCGCTGGCTTGGCTATACCAGCATTGCCGAGCCAGAGTTGACGCCTGAGCGTATGCTCGCCATGTTCAAGCGGTTGCGCGCGCACGGGCAAAGCTGGAGCCATCTGGAGCGCAGCACCCAGGCGGTCACCCTTCAGCTCGAGGCGCACGCCAGCCAGGTCGAGGATTGCGGGGCCGAGGTCGTGCAACTGGTCGCGCGCACGCGTGCGCTGGGGCCCAATCGACCTTCGTGGGACAGCCTGCGCGAGGCGCCCGATGTAACGCTCGATGAGCATGACCGCGCGTTGATCAGTTCGATGGCTGACCGGCTGATGAGCTTGCATGCGCTGATCGACGATTTCGACCTGCAGCTCGATCAAGTGCGGATAGGCTTCGAGCGCTTTCGCGACGAGGCGCGTTTCAAGCTACGCCCGGAAGTGGTGGAGAAGTGCCGAGCGGCAGCGCGCTTTTCACAGGCGCCGGATGGCGAAAACCTGGCCTGGGAGCTAGCCAGCCTGGATGAGGACATCAAAGCGGTGCGCAGTGAATATGAGCGTTACTCCAGGCAGTCCTCGCTGGGCTGGGTCGGCGGCCCCTTCGGCGCGTTGATCGGCAATTCGATCTATGGCTCCAAAGCCAAGTCAGCGCGCGCCGAACTCCGCCGCCTGGAGCATCGGCGCAGCGCAGTCAGCCAACAGTTGAGCGAGTTTCGTCGGGTGGAGGGGCGCGTACAGAAGCTGTACTCCAACATGGGCCAGCTGGAGCTCGACCTGTGGGATGTGGTGCTTGCGGCGGGTCACCTGCACACGGCCTGGCAAACCATCGAGGCCTACCTGGAAAGCGCGGCAGGCCACTTGGGGAAGATGAACACCCGCCAGCAACTGGCGGTGTTCATTTACTACTTCAGGCAGTTTCTCGCCCAGTGGGCAGGGATACGCGAACATTCCCGGGAGATGGCGAAGGTCTTCAACTAGGCGCTACTTGCGCGCCACGATCGTTGCGCGCCGCGGCGCGGGCAGGCCTTCGATGGTCAGGCTTTGGTCATTGGGGTCGAGGAAGTCGCTCAGTGACTGGTAGCGCATCCAGTCGGTGCTGCGCTGTTCTTCGATGCTGGTGACGCTGACATCGACGCAGCGTACATCGCTGAAGCCGGCACGGCGCAACCAGCGCTCCAGAGCGGGTACCGAGGGCAGGTACCAGACGTTGCGCATTTGTGCGTAGCGGTCTTCTGGGACCAGCACCTGTTGCTCGTCGCCTTCGACCACCAACGTCTCCAGCACCAGCTCGCCGCCTTTGACCAGGCAATCCTTGAGCGCCAGCAGGTGCTCTATGGGCGAGCGCCGGTGGTAGAACACGCCCATGGAGAACACCGTGTCGAAGCCTTCAAGGTTGGCCGGCAAATCTTCCAGGGCGAACGGCAAGTGCCAGGCTGGCAGCTCGGGCAAGTACTGCTGCACGGCCTGGAACTGGCAGAAGAACAGCCAGTTGGGGTCGACCCCGACCACCATATCGGCACCGGCGCCGAGCATGCGCCATTGGTAATAACCGTTGCCGCAGCCGACATCGAGCACGCGCTTGCCCTTGAGGTCCAGGTGCGGGCTGACCCGCGACCACTTCCAGTCCGAGCGCCATTCGGTGTCCACATGCACGCCGAACAGGTCGAACGGCCCTTTGCGCCAGGGCGACAAGCCCATCAGCGCCTCACGCATCTGCGCGCGGGTGGCGTCGTCGCACTCGCAATCCAGGCGCAGCCCGTTGACCAGGTCGATTTCGCTAGGTTGCAGGGCGGGAAGCGCATCCAGCGCGCCGCGCCAGCGATCGAGGTCGCCGTGGCCTTTTTCCAGCTTGGCCTCCAGTTGCGCTTGCAGGCCTTGCGACCAGGAAGCCAGGGGGGTGCCCGCCAGGCGGCGGACCAGAGGGGACAGATCGATCATGGCAGGGCTATCAGCGAGGCGAAGTTAAGGCATTGGAACCACGGCACGACCTTGGAGAAACCCGCAGCGCGCAGGCGCGCCTTGTGCGCATCCAGGGTGTCGGGCTTCATCACGTTCTCGATGGCACTGCGCTTCTGGGCAATTTCCAGTTCGCTGTAGCCGTTGGCCCGTTTGAAGTCCAGGTGCAGTTCATTCAGCAGGTTTTGCTCGTCATCGTCGGCGAAACGCAGTTTTTCCGAGAGGATCAGCGCGCCGCCCGGCAGCAGGGCCTGGCGGATACGGCCGAGCAACTCAAGGCGTTGGTCGGGTGCGATGAATTGCAGGGTGAAGTTCATCGCCACTACCGAGGCCGGCTCGAAGGGCAGGGCGAGGATGTCGGCTTCCAGCACGTTGACCGGCAGCAGTTCCTGGAACATCGAGTCCTGCGCGGTGAGGTACTGGCGGCAGCGCTCGACCATCGCAGCGGAGTTGTCCACGGCGATGACTCGGCAACCGTCGCTGCGTACATGACGGCGCAACGACTGGGTGACAGCGCCCAGTGAGGCACCCAGGTCGTACAGCGTACTGTTCGGCTGGGCGAAGCGTGCGGCCAGCACGCCGAGGTTTTCGACGATGGTCGGGTAGCCTGGCACCGAACGCTTGATCATGTCCGGGAACACGCGCACCACGTCTTCGTTGAAGGCGAAGTCGGGTACCTGCTCCAGAGGTTGGGCGAAGAGGCGGTCGGGTTGTTTGCTCACTGCGGGCTCGATACGGGGTGAAACGGAGACGCATTTTAGCCAAAGGCGGAGCATCTTGCCATGGCAGGGCTTCGGGGCCATTGCACGTACCAGCAGGCAGTCAAGGTTGCCAGCGACAGGCGTTAAGCGCGGTCAGCGGACGATGACCTTGCACTCGAAGCTCTGCACCGGTGCTACTTCAGCCTCCCAGGGGCGTTGATACACCAGCACCAGTTGGGCTTCTCCGGCACTGCTGGCAAGGTAGCGCCAGGTGGACGAGCCGGCACTGCCGACCACGTCGGTGTCATCGGGGGCACTGTAGACCTCGGGGCCGAGGCTTTGCAGGATGCTCGCGGCAGGGTTCTCAATGCGCCAGCGGTAGCCGGTTGAGGGGTTTCCTGGAAGGGTCAGGGTGAGTGCCTGGCCCACCTTCAGACGCTGGGGGCATTCGCTTTCGGCGTCCAGCTCGACGGTTTGCAGGGGGTGCTGGGCGCAGGCAGCAAGCAAGGTAAGGCTCAGAGGAACGAGCAGACGAGGGGCGGTCATGTTGGCTCCGTAGGCTGGCGATGACCTGAGGATAACCGAAGCACGTGTAAATTTGTGCCACCGGTACAGGCCTGTCCACGGCGAATGCCGCAAACAGGCCAGGACTGATCAGAACAGCACTTTCGCTACGTCGGCAAAGCGCTTGGCAAAATGCACCGTCAGCCCTTCACGCAGGTAGTCTGGCAATTCTTCGAAGTCGCCGCGGTTGGCCTCGGGCAGGATCAGCTCGAAGATCTTCTGCCGCTTGGCGGCAATCACCTTCTCACGCACCCCGCCAATGGGCAGCACCTGGCCGGTCAGGGTCAGCTCACCGGTCATGGCCACGCCCTTTTTCGGCGCCTGGTCCCGCGCCAGCGACAGCAGCGCGCTGGCCATGGTCACCCCCGCGCTTGGGCCATCCTTGGGCGTAGCACCCTCGGGCACGTGCAGGTGGATGAATGCCTCGTTGAAGTAGCCTGGGTCACCGCCAAACTGTTTGAGGTTGGAGCTGACGTAGCTATAAGCGATCTCGGCGGACTCTTTCATCACATCCCCCAGTTTGCCGGTCAGCTTGAAGCCGCGGCTGAGGGTATGAATGCGGGTGGCCTCGATCGGCAGCGTGGCGCCGCCCATGCTGGTCCAGGCCAAACCCGTTATCACGCCTTTGCCAGCCAGCACCTGCTCGCTGCGGAATACCGGCATGCCGAGCGCGGCCTCTAGGTCTTTGCTGCCAATCTTGAGCTTGGCATCCGGGTCCTCCAGCAGCTTGACCACGGCTTTGCGCACCAGTTTGCCCAGTTGCTTCTCCAGCTGCCGCACCCCTGCCTCACGGGCATAGCCCTCGATCACGGTGCGCAGCGCGCTGTCAGTGATGCTCAGGCTGGTCTTGGCCACGCCGGCCTTGTCCAGCTGCTTGGGCCACAGGTGGCGCTTGGCGATGGCCAGCTTTTCTTCGGTGATGTAGCCGGAGAGGCGGATCACTTCCATGCGGTCGAGCAACGGCCCGGGGATCGAGTCGAGCGTGTTGGCGGTGCAGACGAACAGCACCTTGGACAGGTCCAGGCGCAGGTCCAGGTAGTGGTCGAGGAAGTCGACGTTCTGCTCGGGGTCGAGGGTTTCCAGCAGCGCGGAAGCCGGGTCGCCCTGGTAGCTCTGGCCCATCTTATCGATCTCGTCGAGCATGATCACCGGGTTCATCACTTCGACGTCTTTCAGCGCCTGCACCAGCTTGCCCGGTTGGGCGCCGATGTAGGTGCGGCGGTGGCCCTTGATTTCGGCTTCGTCGCGCATGCCGCCGACGCTGAAGCGGTAGAACGGCCTGCCGAGCGATTCGGCAATGGACTTGCCAATGCTGGTCTTGCCCACACCCGGTGGGCCCACCAGCAGCACGATCGAGCCGCTGATCTCGCCTTTCCAGGCGCCCACGGCGAGGAATTCGAGGATGCGTTCCTTGATGTCATCAAGGCCGGCGTGGTGCTGGTCGAGCACCTTGCGCGCGTGCTTGAGGTCGAGCTTGTCTTTGCCGTAAACGCCCCACGGCAGGGCGGTGGCCCAGTCGAGGTAGTTGCGGGTCACGGCGTATTCCGGCGAGCCGGTCTCGAGGATCGCCAGCTTGCCCATTTCTTCGTCGATGCGCTTCTGCGCCTGGGCGGGCAGGGTCTTGCCCTCAAGGCGCTGTTCGAACTGTTCGAGGTCGGCGCTGCGGTCGTCCTTGGTCAGGCCCAGCTCCTGCTGGATGACCTTGAGCTGCTCCTTGAGGAAGAACTCGCGCTGGTGCTCGCCGATCTGGCGGTTGACCTCGGCCGAGATCTCGTTCTGCAGGCGCGCCACCTCGACCTCTTTGCGCAGCATCGGCAGGACCTTTTCCATGCGTTTGAGCATGGGCACGCAATCGAGCACTTCCTGCAACTGGCTGCCGGTGGCCGAGGTAAGGGCTGCGGCAAAGTCGGTCAGCGGTGACGGGTCGTTGGGGCTGAAGCGGTTGAGGTAGTTTTTCAGCTCTTCGCTGTACAGCGGGTTGAGCGGCAGCAGCTCTTTGATCGCATTGATCAGCGCCATGCCGTAGGCCTTGACCTCGTCGGTAGGCTCGGTGGGTTGGCGCGGGTATTCCACCTCGACCAGGTAGGGCGGGCGATGGTGCTTGAGCCAGGTCCGGATACGCACCCGGGTCAGGCCCTGGGCCACGAACTGCAGCTTGCCGTTTTCACGGCTGGCGTGGTGCACCTTGACCAGGGTGCCGTACTCCGGCAGGGCGGAGGTGTCGAAATGGCGGTGGTCTTCGGGCGGGGTGTCCATGAAGAACAGCGCCAGGCAGTGGTCGGGTGACTTGGCGACCAGGTCGAGGGTTTCTGCCCAGGGCTCTTCGTTGACAATCACGGGCAACACTTGTGCCGGGAAGAACGGGCGGTTGTGAATCGGGATCACATAGACCTTGTCCGGCAGTTGCTGGCCGGGCAGGGCGAGGGCGTGGCCGGGTGTGGCCTGGGTATCGGCGTGCTCGACTTCGCTGTGTTCGTCGGGGTGTTCGGGGAAATCCTGCTGGTTGCTCATGGGGCACCTGCGTGAATGACTATGGTGCTTAGATGGGGCGCGGGGGGATGGGTTTCAAGCTTTGCGTTAGAAGGTGCAAGCTGCAAAAAAAAACGGGGCCCTGCAGGCCCCGCTTTCTCTTGTGGCTTGTAGCTTGCCGCTAGAAGCTTAGTCGGCGAGTTTGTAAGCGATGATGTAATCACCCATCTTGGTGCCCAGCGAGCCGTGGCCGCCAGCGGTCACCAGCACGTACTGCTTGCCGTCCTTGCCGCTGTAGGTCATCGGCGTGGCCTGGCCACCGGCCGGCAGGCGGGCTTTCCACAGCTCTTTACCGTTGTTGGTGTCGTAGGCACGCAGGTACTGGTCCAGGGTGCCGCTGAGGAAGCCGACGCCGCCTGCGGTAACGATCGAACCGCCCATGCTCGGCACGCCTACCGGCAGGCCGATTGGCACAGGTGTGCTGTCGCGGGTGGTGCCGTTCTTGTGCTTCCACACGACCTTGTTGGTGAACAGGTCGATGGCCGCCACATAGCCCCAGGCAGGCGCCTGGCACGGTACGCCCAGCGGCGACATGAACGGGTGCATGGTCACCGCGTATGGTGCGCCGGTGTTGGGCTGCACGCCGCTGGTCTCGCTTTCGCGCTTGCTGCCGGCGGCCACTTGCTCGCGCGGCACCATCTTCGACACGAAGGCCATGTAGTTGGGCGAGGTGAACAGCAACTGGCGTACCGGGTCGACCGACACGCTGCCCCAGTTGAACACGCCGACGTTACCTGGGTAGATCAGCGAACCCTGCTCGGACGGCGGGGTGTACTGGCCTTCGTAACGCAGTTCGCGGAACTGGATGCGGCACAGCATCTGGTCGAACGGTGTGGCGCCCCACATGGCCTGTTCGGTCAGC
Source organism: Pseudomonas sp. DCB_AW (assembly GCF_026240895.1). Classification (NCBI taxonomy): domain Bacteria; kingdom Pseudomonadati; phylum Pseudomonadota; class Gammaproteobacteria; order Pseudomonadales; family Pseudomonadaceae; genus Pseudomonas; species Pseudomonas sp. DCB_AW. Next base: position 6,572 of record NZ_JAPFCE010000010.1, on the reverse strand, counting down.
TCAGGGCCGAGCAGGTTGAGGTCGGAGCGGGCCTGGGTCGGCGAGGTGTGGTCGCCTTTCACGGCGCCTTGCGGGGTCGGGATCTCACGGATCGGCACGATTGGCGTGCCGTCGCGGCGGTCCAGCACATACAGGCTGCCCTGCTTGGTCGGCACGATGATCGCCGGCTTCACGCCATCGGCGGTCTTCAGGTGGACCAGGGTTGGCTGGCTGCCGACGTCCATGTCCCACAGGTCGTGGTGGGTGAACTGGTAGTTCCAGCGGGCCTTGCCGGTGGTCAGGTCGAGGGCGACAACACCTGCGCTGTACTTTTCCGCGCCGGGGGTGCGGTCGGCGCCCCATTGGTCTGGGGTCTGGTTGCCCAGCGGCAGGTAGATCATGCCGAGGTCTTCATCGACGCTGGCGATCGACCACATGTTTGCCGAGTTGCGGCTGTAGGTCTTGCCGGGTGCCAGAGGCTTGGTGTCGTCCGGGTTGTTGCTGTCCCAGTTCCACACCAGGTGGCCGTCGTGCACGTCGTAGGCGCGGATGACGCCAGAGGGCTCGTTGGTCGACTCGTTGTCGGTGACATGGCCGCCGATGATCACCAGATCACGGGTGATCGCCGCCGGCGAAGTGGAGTAGTAGCCGCCGGCGGTGAATGGGCCGATGCCGGTGGTCAGGTCGATCACGCCCTGGTTGGCGAAGCCTTCGCAGACCTTGCCGTTGTCGGCGTTGATGGCGATCAGGCGGGCGTCGGCGGTGGGCAGGTACAGGCGGCGCGGGCAGGCCTGGGCGACAGTCTTGCCGGCATCGGTGATTTTCGGTGCTGGGCTGCCATCACGGCTGACGTAGTTGTTCTCGTCATAGTACGAGACGCCGCGGCAGGTCATGTGGGCGAAGCCCTTGAAGGTACCGACCGGGCTCTTGACCTGTGGGTCGTAGCGCCAGATTTCGGCGCCGGTGTCCGGGTCCAGGGCCAGCAGCTTGCTGTGCGCGGTGCAGGCGTAGAGCATGCCGTTGACCTTCAACGGGGTGTTCTGGTTGGTCAGCTCCACCGGGTCGTTGTCGGTCGGCAGGTCGCCGGTACGGATGCGCCAGGCTTCTTCCAGGCGGTAAGCGTTCTGCGGGGTGATCTGGCGCAGCGGCGAATAGCGGTCACCATGCTCGGTGCGGCCGTAGGCCTGCCATTCGCCGTCGGGCATGGCCGGCGCGGCGCTGGCCATCTCACTGCTCTCGCGGCCCAGTTCCCCGAACACTTCACCTGGGTGGGTAAACTGGCTGCCCAGGGCGCAGGCACCGGAGGCGACCACGGCGACGCTGAGCAGCGCGGTGTTGGCCTTGGCGGCCGGGCCGATCAGTGAGCGACGTGCCCAAGGCAGCAGCAGGACCACGCCAATGGCGAACCAGATGGCCAGGCGCGGCACCAGTTGCCACCAGTCCAGGCCCACTTCCAGCAATGCCCAGGCGGTGCTGCCGAGCAGCACCAGGCCGTACAGCCCGAGGGCGATGCGGCGCTGGGCCAGCAGCAGGATACCGGACAGGGCAAAGCCGATGCCGGCGATCAGGTAATACAGCGACCCCCCCAGCTGGCTCAGCTTGATGCCGCCAGCCAGCAGGGCCAGGCCCATCAGCAACAGCAGCACGCCCAGAAGGCGCGGTAGCCAGCGGGTTCCATTCTTGGCACCGTCAGTGCTCATCGTAGGTTCTCCGTTATGTCAAAAGGTTGATTCAGAAAGTGCTTTGGATCTTCAGGCCGCCGATCAGCGCATCGTCAACCTGCGACACCCCGCCCGGGTGGCGGATGTACTGCAGGTTGGGGCGCACTGTGAGCCAGTCGGCCAAGTGAATGCCGTAGTACAGCTCGGCGCTGTACTCCGTGTCCTGCACGGGCAGGAAGCCAGGGTTGTCGTAGTCGTTGAGGCCGGCGGCCTGGTTGGCCAGGCGGGCGTTCTTGCGGTAGGCCGGGTTGACGTGCACGCGGGCGAGGGCGAAGCCGATGTCGTCCTTGGCGCGGGCATCGAAGGGCCCTTTGTATACCAGTCCTGCCTGAACATAGTTGTCGATGGCATTGGTCTTCTTGTCGTGCAAGGTGGCGTTGGCGAACAGGCTCAGGCCACGCGACTGGTCGGACGCCAGCGAGGTGACCTGCTGCTGGGCGCCGAGCCACATGCCGTGCTTGCTCGAACGGCTGCGGTAGGCGGCGCCACTGAGCGCAGCCGGCTGGCCGTTGCTGTCGTCGAGCACATCGTGTGCCTTGGCATTACTGTAGTAGTAGCCGGCGCGATATTCCCCTTTCAGGCCATTGACCTGTGGGCTCCACACCAGTTCGACCGGCAGGATGGCGCCCTGGGTGCCGCTGCCACTGAGCTTGAAACCGTTGCCCGATTCCAGGTTGGAAGGGTTTTGCTCGTACACGCCGACTTGGGCATAGAGTGCGTCGGTGAGGTTGTAGCGCACGCGCAGGGCCCATTGGCTGACGGGCCAGTTGTACCAGATGCTGCCAACCCAGTTGCCTACCTGCGAGCCGCAGAAGGCCAGGTTCTGGAAGTCGCAGGGGAAGCTGTTGAAGTCTTCGCCTTCACCGAAACGGCCGAATTTGACGTCCAGTGCGCCGTCAAAGTACTTCTGTTTGACCCACAGTTGCGTGAGCCGCCAGGTTTCACCGCGGCCCCAGACTTCCTGGGCAGAGGTGAAGCCGCCGACACGCGGGTCGTTGATGCGGTCGTTGCTGATGTTGTCGCCGTGGCGCTCGGTGAGGGTCAGCTGAAATTCGGTGTCGTTCCAGCCAAAGATCTTTTCCAGGTCCAGGTGGCTACCGAAGGTGAACTGGTCGCTGTAGCGCGCGGTACGGTCGTGGTCGAAGCCGCCGTGCAGGTTGCTGCCCATCTCGCCGGTATAGCCGAGGGTGAAGTCGTAACCTTTTGCCAGTAATTCACTGCGGGTGCCGCCCCAATCGCCCAGCATCCACGGGGAATCGCTGGCGAACATTTCGCTGGCGCTAGCAGGGGTTGCACAGGCGGTGAGGGCAAGGCCGATGAAACAGGTTTTGGGCAGCTGGAACATGAGATAGCGCTATCTTTTGATTATTGAACAAACGACAAGGGCATCGAAGGGCGGGCCCTTCAATGGAGATGACAACAAGGTGGAGTCGATGAAGCGATTCAGCTTGCGGCGGGGAGGATATAGGGGAAGTTGTAAGAAAAAAAGACAAATTGTCGCAGTTGATTGTTGTCGATCCGGTAACAGTGCCGTTTGTAGGAGCAGCCTTGTGCTGCGAAGAGGCCGGTGAAATCAGTGAAGATTTGCTGTGTTATCTCCGGCCTCTTCGCAGCACAAGGCTGCTCCTACACGCGAATGGGGGCGCAGGGCGCCCCGATGGCAGCTCAAAACGTCGTACGCAGCCCCACTTCCACACTGCGCCCCGGCGCTGGCGCAATATCCCGCAGAATCGAACTGGCATAGCGCACCGTCTGATCCGTCAGGTTTTCACCCCGCACGAAGGCCAGCCACTCGCTTTGCCCGATGTCGAAGCGATAGCCCACACTCGCGCCGAGCGTGGTGTAGCCATCGGTGCTGGTTTCGTTGGCCGGTGTGCGATGTTGCGACGCGGCATGCTGCACATCGACCCGCGCCTGCCAGCGGTCCAGTGCCCAGACCAGGCCGCTGTTCAACCGCAGCGGTGCGATTCGTGGCAATGGCTCGCCACTGTCGAGGTTCTTGGCACGGGTGTAGTCGCCGGACAGCTCCAGCGCGAAGCTGCCATAGCGGTTCTCGACCAGTTGCCAGCGGTCTTGCGCCTCGATGCCATAGAAGCGCGCCCGCACGCCCTGATACTGGTATTCCGGGAAGCCGTCATGGTCGTGATCATGATCGTGGTCATGCTCGTCCTCGCCATGGTCGTGGTCATGGCCCTCACGCAGGTTGCCTGTGCCGATCAGGCCAATGTAGTTGCGAAAGTGGCTGTAGAAGACCCCGACGCTGCCTTTGTGAGTGCCGTTGTCGAAGCGCAGGGCCAAGTCGCCGGAAATGGCCTTTTCCTTGTTCAGGCTGGCATCGCCCACCTCGTAAGCCCCGGTGGCCACATGCGCACCGTTGGCATACAGCTCATAGAAGGTTGGGGCGCGCTCGGTGTAGCCAAGGTTGGCGGCCAGTGCCCAGACCGGGTCGAGCTGGTACACCGCCCCGGAAGACAGGCTGAAGGCATTGAAGGTGCTGGCGCTGTCGGCCGCGGCAAAGGTCTCGTTGCCCTTGGCATCCGGGTCGACGCGGGTGTGCTCCAAACGCGCGCCCAGGCTCAGGTTCAGGCGCTCGGTGGCCTGCCATTGCTCAAGCATGAACAGCGCCAGGCTGTCGGTATCGGTATGCGGGACGAACGCTTCCTCCCCCAGTGCCGAGAACTCGTTACGGCTGACCTGGGCACCGATTACCCCTTCAACCGGCCCGAGTGGCTGATGACGCGCCTCGATGCGTGCCTCGTAGCCCTTGTTCTTGAAGGTGGTGTGCACCTCGCCTTCTTCGATTTCGCTGTGCTCGTAGTCGGTATAGCCGGCATCGACCTTGACCGAGCTGAACGGGCCTTCGAGGTCACGCAGTTCAGAGGCGAATGCGTAGTGGTCTTGCTGCATGTCCAAGCGTACGCCGGGTTCGGCCACCGAGCCGTAGTTGCTGTCGTAGCGGCTGTAGGACAGGCCAGCATAGCCATGGTCCCACTGGTAAGAGCCGCCGACGGCGCCCCCGTCCTGACGCCCGTCGCTGTTCTCCAGGCGGTGTTTGCTACCCGGCTCGTCAGCGTCACGCAACTTCGAGCTGCGCGCGTAACCAGGGATGCGCAAATCGTTGAACTGGCGGCTGTTGGCGTCCAGGTGCAGGGCGAAGGCGCCGTTGCCGGCTTCCAGTTTACCGGCGCTGCTGCGGGTGGTGTCGGCGCCGCCATAACGCAGTTCGCCCGCCCCGTGGATGCCTTCGATCGGCGCATCGGGGATGCGGTTATCGAAGGTATTGACCACACCGCCAATGGCATTGCCGCCGTAGAGCAGGGCAGCGGGCCCGCGGACGATTTCGACCCGCTCCACGGTCACCGGGTCGAGCGGTACGGCGTGATCGTAGGACAGCGACGAGGCATCCAGTGCACCGACGCCGTTGCGCAGGATGCGGATGCGGTCGCCGTCCAGGCCACGGATTACCGGGCGGCTGGCGCCAGGGCCGAACCAGGTAGAGGCGACGCCTGGCTGTTTGTTCAGGGTTTCACCGAGGCTGCCGTGTTGCTGTTGCAGCAGGTGGTCACCTTCGAGGACCGTGCTCGGGGCGGCCACTTGGCGATTGCCCAGCGGGTTGGCGGTGATGACCTGGGGTTCGAGTTCAACGGCCTGGCTGGGTGATGAGGCCAGCCACAGCGCGACGGCGAGGGGGGAGAGGCGGAGCGGGATGTACAGCATGGGGATGGGGCGTTCCTTGGCAGAGGCTTTTGTATTGTTACTATATAACATTGCTATTTCAGCATAAGGCTTTCGCCTCTGGCCAGCGGTTTTTCAAGCGACCTGAGTCCCCTGGCCACTACACTCGTGTAAGGTGCGCACCTTTCCCACGCTGGAGCACTGGCATGAGCACGGCCCAACACAACGCGCTGCACGGCAAGACCCTGGAGCAGATCCTCACCGAACTGGTGGCTCACTACGAATGGCAGGGCCTTGCCGAGCGCGTCGATGTGCGTTGCTTCAAGAGCAACCCGACCATCAAGTCGAGCCTGACCTTCTTGCGCAAGACGCCCTGGGCGCGGGAGAAGGTCGAACAGCTGTACGTGAAGCTGCAGCGCAAGGCCTAAGGTGCGGCGCCATCCGTGGCTGAGCCTGGCCGCCGTGCTCGGTTGGTTCGGCCTAGCGGTGCAGGTGTATCTGGTGTTGCTGGCGCGCTGGCAGGAACAGGCCAGCCTGATTGGCGGCCTGGTCAACGTCTTTGGTTATTTCACCGTGCTGACCAACACCCTGGTAGCAACGGTTTTGAGCTATGCCGCGTTTGGCCGGGAGGGCAGCGCCAGGCGCTTCTTTCTGTTGCCGTCGGTCAGCTCCGCCGTGGCGGCCAGCATCGTACTGGTGGCGTTGGCCTACAGCGTGCTGCTGCGCCACTTGTGGCAACCCGAGGGCTGGCAATGGCTGGCAGACGAGTTGCTGCATGATGTGATGCCGGCGTTGTTCGTTCTGTACTGGTGGTTCGCGGTGCCCAAGGGCCATTTGCGGCTGTGGCACCTGGCGGGCTGGGCGCTGTACCCGGCGGGGTACTTTGCCTATGCGCTGTGGCGGGGCAGTGAGATTGGCGTGTATGCCTACCCCTTCATCGATGTGGCGAGCCTCGGGTATGGGCGGGTGATGCTCAATGCCCTCGGGGTGTTGGCGGGGTTCTGGGGGATCGGGCTGGTGTTGCTGGGGTTGGACCGCTGGCGCGGCCGGCAGTTGGCGGTCAGCGTGTAGGAGCAGCCTTGTGCTGCGAAGAGGCCAGTGGCAGCACCGAAGATTTACTGGGCGGGCACAGGCCACTTAGCAGCACCAGGCGGCTCCGACAGAAAGCAGAGCAGCCCCACACAAGTTGGGCAGCCG